>NZ_JBHUUV010000013.1:0-63080 GCF_042670885.1 Streptomyces sp. NPDC057136 | reverse complement strand
CGAGAAGCCCGAATCCTGGACCAAGGACAAGCCGAAGGGCGGCGTCCACACCGGCGGCGGCGGCATGGCTCTGTCCGGCAGCGGCGTGGCTGCCGGCTCGGCGCTGATGCTCGTTGGGCTCGGCGCAGGAACGTACCGCCTGCGCCGCCGCAGCGCGCCGGGCACCGCGGCGGTCTGATGCGGCTGAACCACTAGTACCTCGTTACCTGTCGCGGCCGCCGTCCCTCCCGGGCGGTGGCCGCGGGCGATTCCTCTCTTCGCACCTCAGCCTGTTGCCGTCGTCCGCCCACGCCCCACTGACGCTCCCGCACGCGAAAGGCACGCTTGCATGGCCGCCCAGCAGCCGCCCGGTACAGCCCCCGCCCCCCGCCCCCTCGGCCGTGCCATGCTGTGGCCTGCTGCGGCGGTAGCGCTGGGATTCCTCCTTGTGTACAACTCCCTCGGCACCAGCAGCCCGTCAGAAGACAAGCCGCTCGCTCCCGTTGTTTCCGCGCCCGCCACCCCCCGTGCCTCTGTTTCCGCCGCACCCTCCGCCTCCGCCGCACCAAGGCCCTCCGCCTCCGCTGCCGATCCTGCGCTGCCCCGTTCGGCCCCGAAGCGACTCTCGATCGCGGAGATCGCCGTCAACGCGCCCTTCACACAGTTGTCCATCGGGCCATCCGGGCAGCTGAACGCACCACCCGCAGACGACGCGAATCTGGTCGGCTGGTTCCAGGGGGGTGCCACACCCGGAGAGCGCGGCACCTCAGTGGTGGCAGGTCACCTCGACACCAAGACCGGCCCGGCCGTATTCCTGCTGCTCGGGGCACTCAAGCCCGGAAACATGGTCGACATCACCCGTGAAGACGGCATCGTCGCCAGGTTCAAGGTCGACTCCGTCGAAACCTTCAGCAAGGCACGCTTCCCCAACGAGCGGGTTTACGCCGACACTCCCTCCCCGCAGCTGCGTCTGATCACCTGCGGAGGCAAGTACGACAAGGAGGCGAAGGATTACAAGGACAACGTGGTGGTGTTCGCCCACCTCGACTCCGCCAAGCGCGTCGCCTGAACCACTGGCCGAGAAAACGATCAAAAGCCCTGCCTCACCGAAGTGAGGCAGGGCTTTTGATCTGCGGCTATGAGTAGGTCCACCAACCACGGCACTCTCCGCAACAGGGCGGACAGCTCGGGCGGTGGCCCGCCTGCCGGACACCGGACCGGACAGTCCGCCGAGGTCAGACCACCGGGACCGGGAAGGTCGGGTACTCCACCCCGGAGACGTGCTGGACGACCCGGATGACCTGGCAGGAGTAGCCGAACTCGTTGTCGTACCAGAGGTAGAGGATCGCGTCGTCGCCCTCGACCTTGGTGGCCCCTGCGTCGACGATCGAGGCGTGGCGCGAACCGATGAAGTCGCTCGAGACCGCGTCGGGAGCGGTGGTGAAGTCGATCTGGCGCTTCAGCGGCGAGGTCAGCGACACGTTACGGAGGTAGTCGAGGACCTCCTCGCGGGTCGTCTCGCGGCCGAGCCGCAGACTCAGGATCGCGATCGAGACGTCCGGCACCGGGACTCGGATCGAGCTGCCGGTGATCCGCGCGTCGAGGTCGGGCAGCGCCTTGGCCACGGCGGCTGCGGCACCAGTCTCGGTGATGACCATGTTGAGCGGCGCCGAACGTCCACGGCGGTCGGAGCTGTGGTAATTGTCCAGCAGGTTCTGGTCGTTGGTGAACGAGTGGACCGTCTCCACGTGACCGCGAAGGACGCCGTACTCCTCCGCCATCGCCTTCAGCGGCGGAACGATCGCGTTGGTGGTGCACGACGCGCAGGACAGGATCTGCTCGTCCGGCTTGATCGTGTCGTGGTTGACACCGTGGACGATGTTGGGGACGTCGCCCTTGCCCGGAGCGGTCAGGACGACCTTGTCGATCCCGGGACGCAGATGCTTCGACAGGCCCTCGCGGTCACGCCACTTGCCGGTGTTGTCGATCAGGATGGCGTCCTTGATGCCGTACGCCGTGTAGTCGACCTCCGACGGGTCGTTGGCGTAGATCACCTTGATCTCGTTGCCGTTGGCGATGATCGTGCTGCTCGCCTCGTCAACGGTGATCGTGCCCTGGAACTGACCGTGGATCGAGTCGCGGCGCAGGAGCGAAGCGCGCTTGACGATGTCCTGCTCGCCGCCCTGGCGGACGACGATGGCACGCAGCCGCAGACCGTTTCCGGAACCGGACTTCTCGATGAGCAGCCGGGCGACGAGACGGCCGATGCGACCGAAGCCGTAGAGGACGACGTCGCGCCCCTCACGGCGCTCGACCTTGTTGAGACCCGTGGCGCCGGCGACGGCCTCCGCGGTGAACTCCGCGACCGAGAGACCGCGGTCGTCGGCCTTGTACGTCACGGCGAGCATGCCGATGTCGATCTGCGAAGGACCGAGATCCAGCGCGGTGAGGGCCTGAAGGAACGGCAGCGTCTCGGTGACCGAGAGCTCCTCACCGTCGATCTGGCGGGCGAACCGGTGGGTCTTGAGGATGCTGACCACCGACTTGTTCACCAGGGAGCGGCTGTGAAGCAGGACCGTGACGTCCTGCTCGCGGTGCAGCTTCCCGATGACGGGGATCATCGACTCCGCGATCTCTTCGCGGATCTTCCAGTTGGTGAACGAGTCGTCATTGACAGTCACAGGTTTATCTTTCGAGCTAGGCGGCGCTCATATGCTAACCCGCCGCCACTTTGATCATTCAATCGGTGCCACCCGAGCGGGATGCGGTCTGGGATGATCGCGCGGTGAGTGATGCGAGGCTGCTGGCTGCAGAGGCCGTTGAGTCACATGTCCGGGCGTTCTTCGAGGGGCATTCCGTGGAGGTCGTCGATCACGACCTCGGGCCGGAACGACGACAGGTCGTGGCCGACCTGCGCGTTCTCGTTGTGGGACCTGGTCCCCGCAGCGACAGCTGGGCCTATGTGACCGCCGGGTGCTGGGCCGCGACGGAGAAGGACGGCCGTGGGCTCGAGTTCGTCATGACCGCCCATGTCCGCGACCAGCGGTTCATCGAGCTCATGGCCATGATCGCCTACTACCACTGCGGAGGGCATCAGCTCGACCTGGAGCACAGCATGCCGATCGGTGAACCATGGGTGCCGGGTTCAGGCTGTGACCACCTGCTGATCAGCCTGCCTTATCTCCACGGACCCGATCTGGAACACTGTCCGCTGCCTGAGGGGCACGTCCGCATCCTCTGGACCCTGCCCGTGACGGCCGCCGAGATCGAGTTCCGCAGGCGCCGGGGTCATGAGGCACTGGAGCAGCTCTTCGACGAGGCAGAGATCATTCCCACTGATCCTTTCCGGGCCTCGGTTGCCTGAATTCTCACCGACATCCCCCTCAGCCGCCCGGAGCCGACTCCGAGCCTTGCACTACGCGCGGTCAGGAGGTCCGGCGTGGCGGTCCAGCAAGCGGGTGAGCAACTGCACGAACTGGTCACGTTCGGCCGGACTCAGCGGCGCGAGCAGTTCGTCGTGGAGGGCTTCCAGGACCGTGTCGAGGCGACGTAGGTGACGGCGGCCCCGGGCGGAGATCGTGATGATGTTGCGGCGCCGGTCGTCGGGATCCGGCGCCCGCTCGACGAGGTCGCGCTCGGCCAGTTCGTTGAGCACGCCGACCATGTCGCTGCGGTAGACGCCGGTGCGCCGGTTCAGCGTCACTTGACTGCCGGGCCCGAAATCCTGCAGTGAGGCGAGCACGGCGTAGTGCCCGCGATCAGAGGCATGCGCCTGCCCGGCCCCGGCTACGCCTGCCCCTGGTGCCGCACAGGCTGCGCACCGTGCCTCGCTGTGGCATGAATTCGGCCACGCGCCGTCCGGACACGTGCCTGTCTGCCTGCGCTGCTCGACCGGCGCGGCACCGAGATGGTCAACCTCGCCCGCGAGGAGTACGTCGCGGTGACGTTCATGTCCTGGCTGCATCTGGCGATCAGCTGGGACAGCCCGGTCGTACGCGATCTGCGCGCCACCGCGAGCACCGCCCCGGAGCGGCTGCGGCGCATCGGGGACCGCGTCAGGCTCAACGCTCACCAGGACGTACGGTCCTTCCTCGCCCTCGGCCCCGACATGTCCACACTGCTGCGCTCCATCGAGCTCAACCTTCCGGCCGTCCAGCAGCCGGAGGCGTTCTACACCCGGGGCTCACAGTTGCGCTCCTTGATGGACCGCGTCATCCACCACTGGTCTCATGTCACCGGGACAAACATCCGCTCCCGGGCGCCCCGCCTCGACCAGGGCACGATCCGCGACGTATCCGGGCTCAATGGTGGTCGAAAGCCGCACGGGCATACGCCTCGAACTCCCGAAGACGCTTCCAGGCAACGTCGGACAGGCTGTGCGTCTGCCGGCCCTTCCCGAAGGACATCGCCCGTACAGAGCGAGAGACCGCCAAGGGGTGCCCAGTGGGACAGACGCCCACTGGGCATGTCCATGCGGTCATCGTCCGCACCTCCTGGTGCGCCGCGCGTGCCGTTGCGGACGACAGCGCCGGTGCGAACGCCTCTCGATCACCGAGAACGCCGACAGGTACTTCCTCACCGAGCTGCAGGCACCGCGCTCGGCGAGATGTAACCGAACTCGCCAAGCGACTGAGCTCAACCGACGGCCATGACGAGATCTCTGGCTGACATGGTTGGGCGGCGGGCGAAGTCCCACCCATGCACTGAGTGCGCCCGATACGGCTGGACTCGGACTCCGGGACCAGAACGACGGTCGGTCGCGAAGCACTTGGCGCTTAACGGATATACCGACAGGAATGGAATAGATCCGTGCCGGCCATACCCCTTAGCTACTTCTGAGTCACCTACACGGTCATGTAGCGTCCGGAACCGCTTGATCGGTTCAACGCTCCGCCCCACCATGAGGACCCATGATCGCCACCTCCGATGCCCCGATCACCGCTCTCCTGAGAGGATGATCCGATGAAGACGCCATCCGTAGCGCCCTCCGGGGGCCCTGCCTCATGAGCGATGACGCCCCACGGTCCGCCGGAGGGAAGCCATCTCCAATAGCAGATGGAAGAGCGCTGGTCCCTTGAGATTCCGGATCAACCGCTCAAGCAGCGCATCCGCGCACCCCTCTCCGGTGGACCAGGCGCCCACCCCGGCCGTACATACCGTTGAGCCAGAGGTCGTCGAGGCGCCTTTGTCGGCCCACGAGATAGAGCTCATACGCGCCTCTGTCTCGGTGGTCGAACCACTTGCCGCAGACATGACGGTCTACTTCTACGCGATCCTCTTCGCCCGCTATCCCGAGGTCCGTCCGATGTTCCCGCCGGGGATGGACGCCCAGCGTGACCGCCTGCTGCGCGCGCTGCTGCGCATCGTGGACCTGGTCGACGACCCCGAGAACCTGGTTCGCTTCTGTGGACACCTCGGCCGCGATCACCGCAAGTTCGGCACCCTCGCCGCGCACTTCCCGGCCGTGGGCGAGTGCCTCCTCGCCTCTCTGGCCCGCTACGCCGGCCCTGCGTGGACTGCGGACATCGCAGCCGCCTGGACAAAGGCGTATGGCGTAGTCGCCGACGTCATGATCAGTGCTGCCGAGCAGGACGAGGCGGTACGGCCCGCCGTGTGGCCCGCCACCGTGGTGCACCGCGTCCCGCGCGGACACGGCATCGCCGAGATCACCGTACGTCCCCACGTGCCCTACGAGTATGCCGCCGGACAGTACGTCAGTGTCGAGACGCCCTGGTGGCCCAAGCGGTGGCGCTACTACTCCCCCGCCAACGCACCTCGTGAGGACGGCACGCTCACCTTTCACGTGCGCGCAGTAGCCGGCGGCTCGGTCAGCAACGCGCTGGTGCACCGATCTGCGGTGGGCGACGTGCTCCAACTGGGTCCCGCGATGGGGGACATGGTGCTGGACGCCGCCGTCTTCAGAGACCTGCTCTGTGTGGCCGGCGGCACCGGCCTCGCTCCGATCCGCGCGCTCGTCGAGGAGGTCGCACGTCGCGGCGGGCGCAGCCAGGTGGACGTGTTCCTCGGTGCCCGCACGGGCGCCGAGCTGTACGGGGTCGACGACATGCTCCGGATGGCCCAGCGGCACCACTGGCTGACCATCAGGGGCGCGATCTCCGATGAGTACACACCCGGAATCCGGGGATCCCTGCCGGAGGTTCTGGCCGAGTACGGACCGTGGTACCAGCACGACGTCTACCTCAGTGGCCCGGCCCCGATGGTCATCTCCGCCAGTGCGACGCTCACCCGCAACGGCACCTCGCCCGAACGCATCCATCACGATCCGTTCGAGACTCCCGTCCTGTCCATGCCCTGAGCCACGCGCTTGCCCGTCCTGCCAGGAGAACGCCCCGTGACCTTGTCCCCGCCTCCCTTCGGATCAGCAGGTGAACACCGACTGCAGCAGCAGTTGGGCACCACCGAGCGCGCCGCCCGGTTCTACGATCAGCAGGTGCGCCCCTGCCTCACACCCGAGATGCGGGACTTCATCGGCCGCCAGAGCATGGTCTTCCTGTCCACCGCCGACTCCCGCGGCGAATGCGACGCGAGCTTCCGCGCGGGGCCGCCTGGATTCGTCCACGTACTGGACGACCGCACGCTCACCTACCCCGAATTCCGCGGAAACGGTGTACTCGCCAGCGTCGGCAACATGACGGAGAACCCCCACCTCGGCATGCTGTTCGTGGACTTCACCCACCACCACGTGGGACTTCACGTCAACGGCGTGGCCCGGCTCTACGGCGACATCGACCTACGCTCCCTCCATCCCACTCTGCCCACCGACATCGCACCTGGGCGCAGTCCTGAGATGTGGGTCCATCTGAGCGTCGAAGAGGCTTACATCCACTGCTCCAAGTACATACCCCATCTGGAACCGGCTCCCCGTTCCACCAGCCATGACGCCGCGCGCCCCAAGGACTCGAACTATTTCACCGGGCTCGGTACAGCGCCGGCCAAGCCCTCCGCGAACAGGGACCACCTTGCAACGGTCCAGGTGGCACAACAGCAATGACGCTCCGCCGCTCGGCACACACCTTCACCATCAGCAGGTGCGAGGCGGGAGGCGCAAGAGCATGACGTCGCAACCGCTGGGACACCGATCCCGTCCAGCGCGTGGCTCCGGCTCAGCCGGATGGCTTGGCAGGTGAGTGCTTCCTCTTCGGGTCGGCGTCGCGCGGACGCCCGATCCGAAGGGACCGCCTGAGGTCGCCGACGGAGGCTGTCGCCCAAGGTGGCCGCATCCACAACGGTTCTCCGCGACGCGACCCACTGCGGCGAGGTCGTGACCAAGCTCGCGTACGAGCACCTACGCCGGCACGACCTCCGGCACACGGGCCTGACCTGGTTCGCCGACGCCGGAGTCAAGGTGCACGTCCTGCGCAAGATCGCCGGGCACGGTTCACTCACGACCACGCAACGTTACCTGCACCCAACCGTCCGCCGGATCACGGCTGCCGGCGCCGCGCTCTCATGTCAGTTGGTCCCCAAGAACGATCAAGGGCCAGTTTCAGATTCCCTGAAACTGGCCCTGACCTGCGACTCTCTCGAGTCGGGACGACAGGATTTGAACCTGCGACCCCTTGACCCCCAGTCAAGTGCGCTACCAAGCTGCGCCACGTCCCGATGCTCGCCTGACCTGGGGTTTTCCCCGGGCCGAACGCGCATGAGAACAATACCGCACTTGAGCAGGTGGTCACGAACACCTTTCCCCGCTTGACCTCAACCTCACTTGATGTTGAACGCTGATCCACATGACGAACACGACCGCCGCGCCGGTGCGCACGTACCGCGAGCTGAACCGGCTGATGAGCCTTATGACGGGCGACGAGAAGCACGGACCCGCCGCCACCTCCACGCTGGACGCCCTCTGGGTGCTGTACGACCGGGTGCTGCGCGTCACACCCGGCACCGCCGACGATCCGGAGCGGGACCGGTTCCTGCTCTCCAAGGGGCACGGGCCGATGGCGTACTACGCCGTCCTGGCCGCACACGGCTTCTTCGACGAGGCGCTGCTGCCGGGCTTCGGCTCGTACGACTCGCCGCTCGGGCACCACCCGGACCGTCTGCTGGTACCCGGGGCCGAGATCGGCAGCGGGTCCCTGGGGCACGGGCTGCCGCTGGCCGTGGGAAGCGTGCTGGGACTGCGGGCGCAGGGGCTCACCGATCCGCGGGTCTGGGTGCTGATCGGGGACGCCGAGCTGGACGAGGGCAGCAACCACGAGGCGATCGCCTACGCCGGTCCGGCGGGGCTGGAGCAGTTGCACACCCTCGTGATCGACAACGCCTCGGCCACCCACGGCTGGCCCGGTGGAATCGCCTCCCGGTTCGAGAACGCCGGGTGGTCCGCCGCCACCGTCGACGGGCGGGACCACGAGGCGCTGTACGCGGCCTTCACCGCGCCGCATCCCGGCCGGCCCCGGGCCGTGGTGGCCACGGTCGCCCCCAAGTAGCGCGCAAGACAGACACCGGACGACGGAGGAAGAGTTCTCATGGACACCATGCGTGACCGTTTCATCGCCACCACGTCGCGGCTCCTCGACGAGGACCCCCGGCTGGCGCTCGTACTGGCCGAGATCAGCCGGGACGGCTTCGGCCGGGCCGAGCGCACCCACCCGGACCGGGTGATCAACGTGGGCATCCGGGAGCAGCTGCTGATCGGCGCGGGCGCCGGGATGGCGCTGACCGGGATGCGGCCGATCATGCACACCTTCGCCGGCTTCCTGGTGGAGCGGCCCTTCGAGCAGGTGAAGCTGGACCTCGGGCATCAGGGGGTCGGAGGGGTCCTGGTCAGCGCCGGGGCTTCGTACGACTGGCCGGCCGGGGGCTTCACCCATATGTCGCCCGGTGATGTCGCGCTCCTCGACACACTCGACGGCTGGACGGTGCACGTGCCGGGCCACCCCGACGAGGCCGAGGCGCTGCTGCGGCTCGCGGCCACCGGGGACGACCGGGTGTACGTCCGGCTCTCCCTCCAGTCGAACCGGGCGGGCCGCCCAGTGGCCGGGGGCGGTTTCGCGACGGTGCGCGAGGGGCGCGGCGGTGTCGTGATCGCGGTCGGTCCGATGCTCGACAACGTCCTCGCGGCGACCGAGGGCCTGGACGTGACGGTGCTGTACGCGACCACCGTGCGCCCCTTCGACGCAGCCGGGCTGCGCCGGGCGGTGGGTGACACCGAGGGCGCGGACGTGGTGATCGTCGAGCCCTATCTGGCAGGCACGTCCACGGCTGCGGCCAATGACGCGCTCGCCGAACTGCCCCACCGTGTGCTCGGCCTCGGTGTGGGCCGGGCGGAGCTTCGCCGGTACGGGCAGATGGACGAACACCTGGTGGCGCACGGGCTGGACCCGCGGGGGCTGCGGGATCGGATCAGCGGCTTCGTGCGGCGGTGAGCGACCGCGGGAAGGGGTGGGGAGTGGGGGCGGGGCGTGGGGCGGGGCCCGCCGACCCACCCCCAGGTCGCCATCCCGGTTCCGGAGTTAGGGTCTCAACTCCGGGTGGGCGTCGAGCAGTTGGCGTGGGGCCGCCTGGCGCCAGGAGTCGGCGAGGATCGCCGTCAGCTCCTCGGTGTCCTCGAGAGCGGCCAGACGCACGCGCAGCCAGGCGTAGTGGTCGTCGTGGCCCTCGCGGGTGAAGAACTTCTCCGGCTCGGAGGCGATCAGCTCGGCCCGGTCCTCGATGGGGCACTTCACCCCCATCGTGGTGTCGTCGTCACCGAGCCCGGCGAAGATCTTCCCGGCCACCCGGAACGTGGGCTGCCCCCAGGCCAGTTTCTCGGCCGCGCCGGGCAGGGACAGGGCGATGGTGCGCACGTCAGCGGCGGTGGTCGTCATCCACGGTCTCCGATCCGGTGGCCCCGACGGATGCGAGGCGGGTCGAATCCGACCGTAGCGCCCGGCACCGACAATCACCGGGAGCCGCCGGACGACGATCAAGTCGGCACGTCACAGAGGTCGCTACCGACCCATTGACCCCGCGGAAGGCGGGAACCTACCCTGAACGACGTACTCCAGAAAGCGCTTTCTTAATCCCGCAGTCGGCATCTACCGCACAGGGAGCGCCCATGAGTAGTCGTCCGTCCCCCCATGACTCGGTTGGCTCGGTCCGAAGATTCCCCTCGCCCGCCGTCGCCCTCACCTCCTTATTGGCGCTGCTCCTCGGTCTTCTGGTGGCCTCTCCGTCACCGGCCCAGGCAGCGCCTTTCCGTGTCCTCGTCTATTCGGAGGTCACGAACTTCTCCCACGACTCGATTCCCGCCGGAATCGAAGCGATCAAGAAGCTCGGCGCCGAGAACGGATTCGAGGTCGAAGCGACTGTCGATTCGGCCGTGTTCAACGACGCCGATCTCTCGCGCTTCCAGGCCATCGTCTTCAACAACACCAACTCCAGCCCCGAGAAGGGGGACTTGCTGACCGCCGAGGAGCGCGCCGCTCTCCAGCGGTTCATCCGCGCGGGCGGCGGCTGGGTCGGTCTGCACGCCGCGTCCGCCAGTGAGCGCGACTGGGACTGGTACGAGGGTCTGGTCGGCGCGATCTTCGACCAGCACCCGGCCGTACAGACCGGCAGGGTCAAGGTGCTCGACCATGCCCACCCCTCCACCAAGGGACTTCCGGAGCTCTGGGAGCGTACCGAGGAGTGGTACAACTGGCGCTCCAACCCGACCTCCAAGGTGCATACCCTCGCGCAGATCAAGGTGCGCGACGGCGTCACCGGCCTGGACGAGGGCGTGGACCATCCGTGGTCCTGGTGCCAGAACTACGACGGCGGCCGGTCCTGGTTCACGGCGGGCGGACACGCGTCGTCGGCCTTCCAGGAAGAGGGCTTCGTCAAGCATCTGCTGGGCGGAATCGAGTGGGCCGCCGGTGCGAAGCCCGGTGACTGCACCGCGACGCGCACCGGCTCCTTCCAGCGGACGCCGCTGGTCACCAGCGATCTCGCCGACCCGTTCGAGCTGGCCGTGGCACCCGACCGCCGTGTGTTCTTCGCGCAGCGCACCGGGAAGCTGAAAGTCATCGACCAGCAGACGATGAAGGTGACCACGGCGCTGGACCTCGCGTACACCCCGGAGATGACCAGCCAGTCCGACGGGCTGCTCGGCCTCACCCTTGATCCGGGATTCGCGGAGAATCACTGGCTCTATCTCCTGCATTCCGACAAGACGGAGAAGCGGCTGAATCTGTCGCGCTTCACCGTCACCGGCAATACGGTCGATCCCGCCTCCGAGAAACGGCTGCTGACCGTTCCGACCTTCCGGGGAGAGGGCCGGGCCAATTCCCATATGGCCGGGTCGCTGGCCTTCGACAAGGACGGGCATCTGTACGCGGCGACGGGGGACAACACCGACCCGTTCGCCTCGGACGGATTCGCACCGATCGACGAGGGCGAGGGCCGTCGCGCCTGGGACGCCCAGGGCACGTCCGGCAATACGAACGACCTGCGGGGAAAGGTTTTACGGATCACTCCGCAGGACGACGGCACGTACACCGTCCCCGAAGGCAATCTCTTCGCGCCGGGCACGGAGAAGACCCGGCCCGAGATCTACGCCATGGGGATGCGGAATCCGTTCCGGATCACCACGGACCCGTCCAGTGGCGCGCTCATGGTCGCCGATTACGGCCCGGACGCCCGCTCGGCGGTCGCGGACCGGGGCCCCGAGGGCACCGTCGAGTACACCCGTATCACCGAGGCGGGCAACTTCGGCTGGCCGTACTGCATCGGCAACAACACCCCGTTCAACGACTACGACTTCGCCACGAAGACGTCGGGGCCGACATTCGACTGCGGGGCGCTCGTCAACGACTCCCCGAACAACACCGGGCTGCGGGAACTGCCGCCCGCCCAGCCGGCCACGGTCTGGTACGCCTACTCCGCTTCCCCCCAGTTCCCGGAGCTGGGGACCGGGGGCGGTGGGCCGATGAGCGGTCCCGTCTACGACTACGACCCGGCGAACACGTATCGCACCAAGTTCCCGGAGTACATGGAGGGAAAGTGGCTGAACTACGAGCTGACCCGACGGTGGTTCAAGACGTTCTCGATCCAGCAGAAGGACCAGACGTTCACCGATCCCCGGTTCGCACCGGTTGCCGCGGGTGAGGTGCAGTCGATCAACGGCATCTTCGAGGACATGAAGTGGAACCAGCCGTTCGATGCCGACTTCGGCCCCGACGGCGCGCTCTACGTCATCGACTTCGGTCTCGGCAGCGGTACCGGCCGGGGTGGGAGCAACGAGGGGTCGGGCATCTACCGGATCGACTATGTCGGTGACGGCCGGCTCCCCGACGCGAAGATCACGACGGACCGGGACAACGGTCCCGCGCCCCTCACCGTCGCCTTCTCCAGCGCCGGTTCGGGTCTTCCCGGCGGCCGGCAGGTCAGCTACGCCTGGGACTTCGACGGCAACGGCACCACGGACTCGACCGAGGCGAACCCGTCCCACACCTACCGCGCCACGGGCGTGTTCACGGCGCGTCTGACGGTCACCGGGCCGGGGGATCTGACGGCGCTGGCAGTGCAGGACATCACCGTGGGCAACACCCGTCCGGTCGTGACGATCAAAAAGCCCCCGCACGGCGGGATGTTCAGCTTCGGCGACACCATCCCGTTCACGGTGAAGGTGAACGACAAGGAGGACGGCAAGAGCGGGCCGATCGACTGCTCGCGGGTGGTCGTGCAGTCGCAGCTCGGCCATGACACCCATCTGCATCCACTGGACAACTACACCGGCTGCACGGGCGAGATCGTCACGGATGCCGGGGACAGCCATGGCCCGGGACAGAATCTGTACTACGGGATCACGGCGCAGTACACGGACAAGGGCGCCCCAGGCGCTCCCGCCCTCACCGGTTCCACCTCGCTGACGCTGCGGACCTCGTTCCGGGAGGCGGAGCACTTCACGACGACCGGCGGTGCGCACGACGGTGCCGCGATCGGTTCGAGGGCCGATGCCTCGGGCGGCAAGCGGCTGACCGAGATCGAGGACGGTGACTGGATCAGTTTCGATCCGGTGCATCTGAAGGGCATCGACTCGGTGACGGTCGGCGCGGCGTCGGGCGGGATCGGCGGGAACGTCGAATTCCGGTCCGGATCGCCGACGGGCCCGCTCCTCGGCAAGGTGACCGTTCCGCACACGGGTGACTGGGGGAAGGTCGTCTCCCCGACGACGGAGCTGGCGGACCCCGGGGGCAGCGTGAAGCTGTACGCGGTGTTCACCAACCCGGAATGGAGCAGCGAGAAGGCCGACCTGTTCGCCGTCGACTGGCTGCATTTCAACGGCCCGGGAGTCCAGAAGATGCCCGGTACGACGGTCGAGGTCACCGCTGCTCCGGCGACCGGGGCCTCGCCCCTGACGGTGGCGCTGAGCGGTGCGGTCGAGCCCGTGGCCGGTCGCACGATCGCCTCGTACCACTGGGACTTCGGGGACAACGTCAAACCCTCCGCCCCGGAGGGAGCGACGGCCACGCACACCTACGGCCGCCCGGGTGCGTACACCGCGCATCTGACGGTGACCGACGACAAGGGCGACACGAGCACCGGTTCCGTACGCATCGACGTGAGTTGAGACATCCGCGTGAGCTGAGAAGGGACAGATATGAACGGCACACGAAGAGCGTTCCTCAGTACGGCCCTGGGGGCCGCCGCGGCCGTCGGCCTCGGCACGGGAGTGGCCTCCGCTTCGGGGGGCGGCCCGTGCCGGCCGGTCCCGCCGTCGGGCATAGGGATGCATCTGTACACGATGCGGACGCCTCTGGCCGTCGACTTCAAGGGCACGCTGGAGCGCCTCGCCGACATCGGTTACGCAACAGTCGGGGTGAGCGGGCGGCACGGTCACAGTGCGGCGGACATCCGGCGGATGCTCGACGAGGCCCGGCTCAAGGCGGTCCTCGAACACGTCGGGTACGACACGGTGCGGGGGGCCGGGCTGCCGAAGGCGCTGGAGGACGTCCACACCCTCGGCGGGAGGTGGATCGTCGTGCCCAGCCTGCCGGGTCCGCTGCACTCACCGGCCGGATACCGGGAAGTGGCCAGGGAGTTCAACCGGGTGGGGCTGGCCGCCCGTGAATCCGGGCTGAAGCTGCTGTTCCACAACCACGGCAGCGACCATCAGGTCGTGGACGGTGTGAGCCTGTACGACATCCTGCTCAACGAGACCGATCCGGAACTGGTCGGCTTCGAGCTGGATCTGTACTGGGCTGCCAACGGTGGAGCCTCGGCGCCGGGTGAGCTCTTCGTACGGCATCCGGGCCGGTTCCCGGCCCTGCATGTGAAGGACATGGCGCCCGACGGGAGTTTCGCCGATGTCGGGTCCGGGGTGCTGGACTTCCCTGCCATGTTCGACACGGCTCGGCAGGGCGGGGTGAAGCAGTGGCTGGTGGAGCACGACGCGCCGGCTGATCCGTTCGCCTCGGCACTCGCCAGTTATACGTATCTGTCGCGACTGCGGTACTGAGCGGCGTCTTGCGCGTCGGTCCGGCCCCGGGCGGGGTGGTTGGCCGCCCGGGGCCGGACCGTACTCAGTGGGCGGCGAGCAGCTCCTTGTACCAGGCGAGCGTGGCGTCCAGCGTCGCGGCAGGTGAGCTGGGGACGAGCCCGTAGGCCTTCTCGATGGCGGAGGAGTCCATGATCTGCGGCTCGGTGTGCTGGTAGAACATCTCCGCGTACTCCGTCATGAAGACCTCGTCGAACGGGCCGAACGGGCGCGGTTCGGCGACGACCGTGAGGTCGAGGGGACGGCCGACGCGCTCCTCGATCATCGTGAAGATCTCCCGGGTGGTGAGCGCGGGGGCGGTGGGCAGGTGCCAGACCCGGCCGTCGCCGTCCGGGTTCTCACCGAGGGTGGCGAGTCCGGCGGCGACATCCCCGATGTACGTGTAGCTGTGCGCCAGATCGATGTCGCCGAGCGCCGGGACCTCTCCCCCGGTCAGCGCGGCCGGGAAGACTGCGCCGCCCAGCGTCGAGTTGAGGACGCCGGGGCCGACGAAGTCGGCGGAGCGGCCCAGGACGACGCGCAGTCGGCCTTCGGCGTGTGCGGCGAGATAGCGGGTGTCCAGCTCGGCACGCATCCTGCCCTTGCGGGTGGTCGCGTTCCACGGGGTGTCCTCGGTCATCACCGTGCCGTGCGTCTCGCCGTACGGGTAGAGCGTGTCCAGTACGACGAGCCGGGCGCCGACCGCCTCGGTGGCGGCGAGGACGGCCTGCTGGATCCGCGGCATGACCTCGACCGCGACTTGGTAGCCGACGTTGACGCAGTGGTAGATGACCTCCGATCCGGCCACCGCGGTCCGGGCGCCGTCCTGGGTGGAGACGTCGGCGGCGAGCCGGTTGACGCCCTCGATCGCGGGTCCGTTGCCCGAGCGGTCGACGAGCCTGACCTGGTGGCCCCGGGCGGCGAGCTCGCGGGCGAGAGCGGTACCGGCGGGTCCGGAGCCGAGCACGGTCTGAAGGTTGCGTACGGCGGTCATGGGGGTCCCCTTGGATTCACTTCGGCTACGACTTCTTGCAACTGTTAGAGACAGTAACTCTTGCGATGCCCTCTCGCAAGATCCGCTGTTAGACTCCGTAACTGAAGTGAGCTTGCCTAGCGAAAGGGGCCGTGATGGTCCGGAGCCAGCAAGGACCCCGTGCCCGGTACCGGGAGCAGAACCGGTCCGAGATCAAGGCGATGGCGCTTCGGCAGCTCGCCGACGGCGGGGTGGCGGGGCTCGCGCTGACCCGGATCGCCAAGGAGATGGGCCTCTCCGGCCCGGCGCTCTACCGCTATTTCGCAAGCCGCGACGATCTGCTGAACGCGCTGATCAGGGACGCCTACGACGACGCGGCGACCGCAGTGGCCGCCGCGACGGCGCTCTCCGCGGACGCGTCGGAAAGCCCTCGCGAGCAGGTGCACTCACTGGCGAACGCCTATCGGGCGTGGGCGGTCGCCGAGCCGCACCGCTATCTCCTGATCCAGGGCGCACCGGTCCCCGGCTATGCCGCCCCGGACGACACGCTGGAACGCGCCCGCGCGGTGCTCGGCCCGTTCCTGACGGTGTTCGCCGACGGTACGCCCGGAGCCGGGGTCGCTCCCGTGGTGGAGCAGATGACGGCCTGGCTCGGCGCGGACGCGGCCGTGGGCGAGTGGGTGGCCCGGTACGCACCGGACGCTGCCGGGGACACGGAAGCCTCCGCCCGGGCGCTGGCAGGGGCGGTGCTCGCGTGGACGCAGCTGCACGGCTCGGTCGGCCTCGAAGCCGCCGGTCAGTTCGCGGGTATGGGGCATCGCGGCGAGACGCTGCTGGCCACGCAGATGGACATGCTGGCGGACGCGTTCGGCCTGGCCTGAGCAGGGGTGGCGGCCGTACGGGACCGGGGATGCGCGGCTACGGGCCGCGCGTCCCCACCCCCGTCAGCCGTGCGCCGGAGCCGCCCCCAGCAGGCCCCGGATGCGGGCCGTCGCGTCACGGAACTCCGGCCGGCCGAGCGTCTCCGCGTACGCGCGCTCCGGCGGCAGCCCCACCTCGATGAGCTCGGTGATCGTGCCCGGACGCGGGCTCATCACCACCACGCGGTCGGCCAGATAGACCGCCTCCGAGATCGAGTGCGTGACGAGCAGCACCGTGGTGCCGGTCTCCCGCCAGATCCGGTTGAGCTCCATGTTCATCTGTTCGCGGGTGAGGGCGTCGAGCGCACCGAACGGCTCGTCCATCAGCAGGACCGGCGGCTCGTGCAGCAACGCCCGGCACAGGGCCACCCGTTGCTGCATGCCGCCGGACAGCTCGTGGGGGTACGCGTCCTCGAATCCGCCGAGGCCGGTCATCCGGATCAGCTCGTCGGCCCGCCCGCGTGCCTGCGCCGCGGGCATCTTCCGCATCTCGGCCTGGAGCAGGATGTTGCGCCGCGCGGAACGCCACTCCAGGAGGGCGGCGCGCTGGAACACGTAACCGATGTCGTGCCGCGGCCCGTTGACCCGTTCGCCGCCAAGGCGGACCTCGCCCGACGACGGCTTCAGGAGACCGGCGACGAGCTTGAGCAGGGTCGACTTGCCACAGCCCGACGGACCGACGATGGCGATGAACTCGCCGGGCCGCACATCGAGCGAGACGTCCTGCAGTGCGGTGACGTCCCGTTTCTTGCTGCGGAAGCGGACGGCCACGTCCGACAGGCCCACCGCGGCCGCGACCGGAGCCGCGGTGAGTGTCGCGTCTTCCTTCGGCATCGTCATCCCTTCAGCGCCGTCTTCTCGTCCCAGTAGTCCGCCACGGCCTTGGGCTTGCCGACCAGACCGGCCTCGGCGAAGACGTCGATGGTCTGCTGCCAGTCCGCCTCGGTGTTGAACCCGGGTGCCTTGCCCTGCGTCGAGGCGGTGTGCAGGAGCGTGAGCGTCGTCTTGAACTGCTCGGCCAGGACCGCCTCCGGGGGCAGTTGCTCCGAGGCCCCGTCCATGGCCGCGACCGCCGGACCGGGGGCTTTCTCCGCGGCAGCCCACGATTCGCTCACGGCCTGCACCATGCGCCCGGCCAGGTCGGACTTGGAGGCGAGAAGCCGCCCACCGGCCAGCAGACCGTTGGAGTAGAAGTTCAGCCCGTGCTCGGAGAAGCGCAGATAGGAGACCGGCTTCTTCGCCTTGTCCTGCATGGTGGGCCCCTGGTCACTGGCGTATCCGAGCAGGCCGTCGGTCTTCCCCGAGATGACCGCCGCGATCTTGCCCGCCGGGTCGGTGTTCTGGACCTTGACGTCCGATTCCTTGAGGTTGTTCTTCTTCAGGAAGATCGGGAACGTCTTGGAGAGCGCGTCCCCGGCGGTCCCGGCGATCGTCTTCCCCTTCAGGTCCGCGGGCGACGCGATGCCCTTGGCCTCGAAGGACTGGACCGAGGCCGGGGTCGTCTGGAGGAAGACGCCGAGGCTCTTGACCTTGACGCCCTGGTCGACCCCGGCGAGCAGCGCGGGAGTATCGGCCCAGCCGAAGTCGGTCTGCCCGGCGGCGGTCGCCTGCACCGTCTTCTGCGAGCCCTGGCCCGCCTGGATCGTCACGTCGATGCCGTGCTTCTCGAAGATCTTCTGCTGCTTGCCGTAGTAGAACGGCGCGTGCTCGCCGTACGGATACCAGTTGAGCGTGAGCGTGACCTTGTCCAGCTTCTTGCCCGAATCGCTGGTGGTGGTCGACGGGTCGTTGCCGCCGCAGGCGGTGGCCAGGAGAACGAGGGGTACGGCACCGATCAGGAGTCTGCGCGCATGCATGGGCTGGCCCTTCTCGCGACGAGGTCAGAACGTGGTCGTGGCAGACGCGTCCCGGCGGCCGGCGTGCCACGGGAGCAGGAGTTTTTCGGCGATCTCGACGAGGACGAAGAGGACGACACCGATCAGCGACATCACGAGCAATCCCGCGAAGAGCATCGGTGTGTCGAGGTTTCCGTTGGCCTGGAGGATCACATAGCCGAGCCCCTCGTTCGCGCCGACGAACTCTCCGACGACGGCCCCGGTCACCGCCAGCGTCACGGCGACCTTGAGCCCGGAGAAGAGATGGGGCAGCGAGGCCGGGAACCGGATCTTGAGGAACGTCTGCCAGGGCTTGGCGCCCATCGTCGCCGACAGCTGGAGCATCTCGGGGTCGACCGCCTTGAGGCCGGTGACCATCGAGATCACCACCGGGAAGAAGGCGATGAGGACGGCGATCAGGATCTTCGGCGCGATCCCGAAGCCGAGCCAGACGACGAACAGCGGGGCGATCGCGATCTTCGGAACGACCTGGGCGAACAGCAGGATCGGGTAGAGCGTGCGCTCGACCGTGGACGAATACACCATGACGACCGCCGCCAGGACGCCGACGGCGACAGCGATGACGAAGCCGAGCAGGGTCTCGTACGTGGTCACCCAGCTGTGCTGCCACAGATAGGCGGACTTGCCGGTGAGGACATCGAAGGTCGCGCCCGGCGAGGGTACGAGATAGGGCTCGACCAGCTCGGCCGCGGCGATCGCCCACCAGAGGGCGAAGCAGGCGAGCAGCAGGACGACGGGGCGCCAGCTCTGTTCGGCCGCGCGGGCGAGCCGCTCCCCCGCAGACGGCCCATCCCTTCGGGCAACTCCCGCCACCTCTGCGGGACTTTTCACCAATGCGCTCTGGCTCACTGTGAACTCCCTGGACTTCGCGGGCAGTTGTGGAGAGCTGTGCGATGCTGCGGTCCGGAGAAGGCGCTTTCAGAAAGCGCTTTCTGGTAAGGTGTCGCCACGCTAATGACTGTCTGCACGCACGGTCAATAGGTTGTCCCGAAGTTTCGGGGCCCTGCCACCGCCGCGCCCCTGGGGGTCGAGTTGAGTGAACGGGAAGCACCGATCCACCCAGCACCGAGACTCCGGAGCCCCGCCCGTGCACCGGCCCATGTGACGCTCGACGCCGTGGCCCGTGAGGCCGGGGTCTCCGCCGCCACCGCCTCGCGCGCTCTGAACGGCACCGCCCGGGTCCGCGACGATCTCCGCGAGCGGGTGCGAGCGGCGGCCGACCGGCTCGGGTACATCCCCAACGCGCACGCCCAGGCGCTGGCCGGCTCCGCCGGCAACCGCACGGTGGGCGTCATCTGCCACGACGTCGGTGACCCCTACTTCGCCGCCGTCGCGAGCGGGGTGATGCGCGCCGCCGCCGAGCAGGACCTGCTGGTGATGCTGGCCTCGACCTTCCGGGAACCGGCGCGGGAGATCGCCTATGTCTCCATGCTGCGGGCTCAGCGGGCCCGCGCGATCCTGCTGATCGGTTCCGGATTCCAGGACCGGGCGTGGGAGCGGGCCATGGACGGCGAACTGGAACCGTACGTACGCCTCGGCGGACGGGTCGCGGTCGTCAGCCGGCACCGCAGTCTGCGGGTGGACACCGTGCAGCCGGAGAACCGGGCCGGCGCCGCCGCCCTCGCCCGGTCGCTGGCCGGTCTGGGGCACCGCAGGTTCGCCGTGCTCACCGGACCGCCCGCGCTGACCACGGTCTCCGACCGGCTGGCCGGATTCAGGGAAGGGCTCGCCGGTACGGGGGCGCTCATCGACCGGGTCGTGGAAGGGGCGTTCACCCGGGAGGGCGGCTACCTTGCGGCGCGCCGGCTGCTCGCGGCCGGGCCGCCCCTGCCGACGTGCGTCTTCGCCGTGACCGACGTGATGGCGGTCGGTGCGCTGGCCGCACTGCGCGAGGAGGGACTGCGGGTGCCGGAGGACGTGTCGCTCGCGGGCTTCGACGACATACCGCTGGTACGGGAGTTGTCACCGCCGCTCACCACGGTGCGGTTGCCGTTGACCGCGATGGGCGAGAGCGCGGTCGCGCTGGTGCTGCGGGAGCCGGGGGGCGGGGGCCGGTCGCGGGTGCTGCGGATGGAGGGTCAGGTGGTGCTGCGGGGCAGTACGGGGGCTCCGCCGGTGTGAGCGGGGTGGTGGACGGACGGGCCTGAAAATCAAGCCCGTCGAGTGGGTCCCCCCATGCCCTTTGGGCAATGGGGGAGATTGAGGACACGGCGTGGCCCGAGGCCGCGCGCGCCCCGACCACGTCACGTCAGGCTCGGACCTGGCCCCCTTCGAAGTAGGCCGCGAGCTCCGGGTCCAGCGCGGGGACCTGGCGCGGGATGCCGCTGTTCCGCAGGGACTCCGTCGCCCGTACGCCCGCCGCGACGGCCATCCGGGCCGCCACCGGTGAGGTGTCCGTGCGGCCCCCCTCCCGTACGAACCGGAGGAACTCGTCGACCAGCAGCGGATCGGCTCCCCCGTGGCCCGCGTTGTCCTCGGCGGCCGGGATGTCGTGGATCTCGTCCGCCTCCGGGCGGTAGCCGGAGCGCCGGGTGTTCCATACCTTGACGCTGCCGCCGGGGCCGTCGCCGAAGTTCTCCAGCCGCCCCGCGTCACCGATCACGGTGTAGTTGCGCCAGTAGTCGGGGGCGAAGTGACACTGCTGGTAGGCGGCGAGCACCCCGTTGTCGAGGCGCATGTTGAGCAGCGAGACGTCCTCGACATCGATGACGGGGTTGAGCGCCCGCTGGGTGTGCGGCGGCCAGTGGCCGTCCTTGGTGTACCAGTCGTCGGCCTTCGGCTCGCCGGGCTCGCGGCGGTGCGGATTGTCGCCGTACACCATCAGGTCGCCCAGTGCCTGGACGTCCTTGGCGTATCCGCCGGCCAGCCAGTGCAGGACGTCGATGTCGTGGGCGGCCTTCTGGAGCAACAGCCCTGTCGTGTGTTGCCGTTCGGCGTGCCAGTCCTTGAAGTACCAGTCGCCGCCGTAGCCGACGAAGTGCCGGACCCAGATGGTTTTGACCTGGCCGACCGCACCGCCCCGGACGAGGTCGCGCATCAGTCGCACGACGGGCATGTGACGCATGTTGTGGCCGATGTAGAGCCGGGTTCCGGTCTCGTACGCCGTGCGCAGGATCGTGTCGCAGCGCTCGATGGTGATGTCGAGCGGCTTCTCGACGAAGACGGGCTTGCCCGCGCGCAGCGCCTCGCAGGCCAGGTCGGCGTGGGTGTGGTCGGGGGTGAGGACCAGCACCGCGTCGACGTCGGGGTCCTCGATGACCTCGCGGTGGTCGGTGGATATGAGTGCTTCGGGGAAGGCCACAGCCGCCTCCGTACGGGCGCGGGGGTCCGGCTCGGCCAGCGCGGTGACGCGGGCTCCGGAGCCGGGCCGGTGGGCGGTGCGGGCGAGTGAGCCGCGCAGGCCGAAGCCGAGCACGCCGATACGGAGGTCGGTCATGGGTCTTCCTTCGTTCAGTGGGGCCTGGTCAGGGGTGGACGAGGACCTGGGAGAGGGCCACGCGTCCGGTCCCGGAGACCATGATCTTCACGGTGCGGGTGCTGCTGTCCAGGTTCAGAACGGTCGGACGCAAGGACTTTCCGTCGACGTGGATCGTTCCGTCCTGGGTGATGACGTCGAAGTCGGCCGTCGTCATCGAGGCGTTGTTCCAGATTTCGATCTGCCGGACACGGTGGGTGTCACCGAGATCGACCTGCCACCAGGCGCCCGGCTCGGCCGGCGTGCGGGTGTCGGTGTTGGTGTCGGCGTCCAGGGCCCGCTCCGCGGTGCTGGTTCCGTCGGTCGATGACTGGGTGGCCGTGCCCGTGCGGGCGAGGTCGGTGCGCAGGTGCTCGACCGGGCCGCCGTGCGCGCCGGCCCCTGCGGCGACGGCGAGCGCCTCGGCGGGCAGCCGGTCCAGGCCGGTGAGGTTGTCCGTCATCACGGAGCCCCGGCCGGAGAGGACGGGCGCCGCGGTGTCGGTCCAGTTGAGCCGGGCCGTGTTCTCGATGCCGTAACCCGCCCAGTTGGAGACCCACTTGTAGCCGATGCGGGTGATGACGTTCTTCTCGACGAGGATGTGCGAGGACTGCTCGTCGAGGTAGATGCCGTTGCCGTCGCGCTCGGTGTTGCCGAACGCGGAGCGGTTGATGTAGTTCCCCGAGAGGACCGTGCCCGGCTGCGCTCCCTGGGTGTAGATCGCGCCGCCGTCGTGCTGCTCGTGGGCGACCTCCATGACGTTGGTGATGCGGTTGGCGGTCACCTTGTTGTCACGCAGGACGGACTTCTGGGCCTCGGGCTGGTTCCAGCCCCAGCCGACCGAAATCCCGGAGTACGGGAGGTGGTTGAGGGTGTTGTGGTCGACGGCGAGCTCTGCCTCGTACCCCGCCCAGATGCCGACGGAGTCGGTGTACTCGACGCCGGAGCGGCTGATGGTGTTGTACGCCACCGTGTTCCGCTCGCCCGTGAGCTCCGCGCCGGACATCGGCTCGGTGTCGCCGACGTAGATGGCGCCCGATGACAGGTCGCTGAAGGCGGACCTGGTCAGGGAGCTGTCCTTCGTGCCGGCCTCCAGGATCGCTCCGGCGCCGCCGAGCCTGTTGAACCGCGCCGCGTCGATCACGACGTGCCGTCCGCCGCGTACGGTGACAGCGGCCGACGGCTTGGTGTAGTAGCGGCCCGCGTGGTCGACGGGTCCGGTGGCGCCCGTCAGGGTGAGTCCGGCCTGCATGCCCGCGTAGCCCTCGTCGGTGCCGGGCCGGCGGTAGGCGGCGTACGCGAAGCCGATTCCGCTGACCGTGAGGTCGTGGGCGCCGTCGAGGACGAGCAGCTGCTCGGTGTGCGGGGTGACCGTCCGGGCGCTGCCCATGTTCTCGCCCTTGCGGGGCAGGTAGGTGACGGTGCGCGCCTCGGAGTTCCAGGTGAACTCGCCCGGGTTGTCGAGGAGTTCCGGGGCGTTCTCGAAGAAAGCGACGCCGCTGTAGCGGGTGGAGTCGACGGTCGTGGAGTCCCAGGCGGGCCCGGTGCGGTTGGTGCCGCTCGCGGAGTTGGTCCAGCAGGGCTGGGCGAAGGTCAGGATGTCGCCGCTGACGGCCGCGATCCGGCAGTGGTAGTTGCGCCAGCGGACCCGGATGACGGCCTCGGCGTCCGTGGGGTGCTCCCACGTGGCGATCCCGGTGGCGTTCGCTCCGGTCATGCCGGTCTTGGTGGCGTCGCAGACGCTCGGGGCGCAGGCTTCACCGCGGGCGCGGACCGCACGCTCGCCGTTGACGAAGAGCTGTCTCGGTGTGACGCCGGCCGGGGCGTCGGCGGTCCAGGTGCCGTCGGCGTTCGCGGTCCAGCCGGTGATGTCCCGGCCGCCGGACAGGACGGGGTCGGCGTCGGGGGCGGCGGTCCAGGTGACGGTGCGGCCCTCCCCGCCGGAGTCGGCCGCACCGAGGCGGAGCGGTTCGTCGAGCTCGTACGTGCCGCCCTTGAGCAGGACGCGGACGTCGCGGCCGGTCTCGGCGCGGGCCGCGTCCCTGGCGCCTTCGAGGGTGCAGGGCCGGGAGACCGTACAGGAAGTGCCCTGGCCGTTCGTGGCGGCGTACAGGGTGCGGGTGTCCGGGGCGGCCTGGGCCGTGGGAGCGGCCAGGAGCGCGGCGAGGGCGGCCGCGGAGGCGGCGGCGGTCAGCCGTACGGCCTTCATTGGGCGGTTCACGCGGTGGCCTTCCAGTCGGGGTGGCCGGGCATCGGCGGGTTCACGGCTCCGAAGAGCCAGTCGCGCAGGAAGCTGTCGAGGGACCGGTCACCGGTGACGTTCACGGTGTGGGTGATGAAGTCCTCGCTGGAGACGTTGCGGTCCTTGAACCGTTCGGGCCAGATCCTCATCACGCGGTCGAAGGCCTGGTCGCCGATCTGCCGGCGCAGGGCGTACAGGACGAGTGCGCCGCCGTCGTAGATGTTGGTCCCGCCGAGTGCCTTGGGAAGTCCGGGCGGACCGTCCTTGGCCCGGACGGCGTCGAGCTTGGCGTACGTGGCCTTCATCTTGTCGGTGAGCACGGACCAGCCGCGCTCCTCGCTGTACACGGCCGCGTAGTACACGGCGGGGCCCTCGTTGAGCCAGGCCTGCTGCCAGTCGGCGGGGGTGACGGAATCGCCGTACCACTGGTGGACCAGCTCGTGGACCATGGTGTTCTCGTACGTCGGATTGCCGTCCGCGTTGAGTTTGAACCAGTTGGTGGAGAAGAGGGAGAGGGTCTGGTTCTCCAGCGCGTCGGTGTATCCGTCGTAGATGTGGAGTCCGTAGACGGAGAACGGGTAGCGGCCGAACTTCGCCTCCACCCAGGCGAGATGGTCGGCGGTACGGGCGACGATCGGCCCGTACTTGGCCTCCTGGCCCTGCGGGACGATGTGCCGCAGCGGGAGTCCTCGGTGGCTGCTCCCGTACAGGTAGGTGCCCTTGACGACGGCGATGCCGATGAGTTCTGTCGCCATCCGCTCGCGCAGGCCGAAGTGCCAGACGGTGGAGCCGTTCGCGGCCGGTGTCTTGTGGAGCAGTTCGCCGTTGGCGGTGGCGACGAAGCCCTCGGGCGCGCTGATGTGGAAGGTCCAGGTCGCCTTGTCGGATGGCGTGTCGTTGCAGGGCAGGAAGGTGTCGGCGCGGGAGGACTGGGCGGCGGATGCGAAGCCGCCGTCGGTGCCGAACTTCCAGCCGGTGAGGCCGAGTCTGGGCGCCTTGCCGTTGCCGCGGTAGTGGATCTCGATGGTGAACGGCCGGCCGTCGTGCAGGGGGGCGGCCGGGGTGACGGTGAGTTCCTGGCCGCTCCTGCCGGGCGAGAGGGCCCAGGTGGCGGCACTGCCCGCGACCGTGACGGAGTCGATGGTGTGGCCGTCGGTGTCCAGGTTGAACGCGGACAGGTCCTGGGTGGCCCTGGCATTCATCCGCACCACGGCGCTGAAGTCGTACGTCACCGGGGTGAAGTCGAAGGTCAGGTCGTAGTGGACGACCTGGTAGCCGCCGTTGCCGAGGGTCGGGAAGAGCGGATCACCGACGCCGTCGGAACCGGGAGCCGGGTCGAAGCCGTACGGGAGTGCGGAGGCGGGCGAGCCGAGTACGGGCACAGCCACGGCTGCCGCGACGGCGGCGCCGCCGAGTCTGAGGGCGGAGCGTCGTGTCGTCACTTCTTCCCCTTCTGGAAGGCTTCCTCGAACTCACCGCGGGCCTGCTCCGCACCCTTGGCGAGGTAGTCCTTGACCAGCTGGTCGTAGGCCGACATGGGCTTGCGGCCGGCGATGATGTCCTTCAGCCCGTCCTGCTTGAGCGTGAGCAGGCTGCCGCTGCCCTTGGAGTCCCACGTGGGCGAGGAGTACTGGAGGGTGGGGTCCTGCTCCATGATCGGGATCATGGTGCTCAGCGTCTTGTGCACATGGCGGACGCCCTCTTCGGAGTCGGCGCTGAAGACCGCGGGGACGGCGGACGCCATGAACTTCCAGGGCACGGTGACGTCCTGGGTTCCCTGCTTGGTGAGCGCGGGATTGCCCTTGGCGTCGCGGGTGAAGTCGGTGCCTTCGACGCCGTAGTTGATGAGCGTGTACTCCTGGCTGCCGAAGGGTGACGCGGCGAAGTCGGCGAGGGCGAGCACCTGTTGGACGCGTTCGCCGGATGCCTTCCTGATGTGCGTGTTCTGGAGTTCGACGTTGTCCATCCAGGCGAGGGCGTCCTTGCCGAACGGGACGAAGGGCCGCGGGTCGTAGGACTTGTCGATCGCCTTCATCGCGGCGATGTAGCCGACGCCCGGCGCCAGGTAGGTGGGCATGCCGTCGTAGACGTACGCGCCCTTGCCGTTCCTGAACATGTCCGTGTACTGGGCCTTCTGTGCCCCGGACATCTGGATCGTGCCGGGGTAGAAGCAGCCCGCGTCGTGGAGCGACCGTGCGGTCTCCACGGCCTGGCGGTACTCCGGAGTCTCCAGATCGGTGGTGAACTTGCCGGTGGCCGCGTCGAGCCGCCAGAAGTACGGTGCGCCCGCCGACATGGCGAGGACATTGGTGACGCCCGCGATGATCGCGTACTGGTCCTTCTTGGGGCGGGTCAGCTCCTTGCACGCCTCGACGAACCGGTCGAGGCCGGTGATCTGGTCGAGGCTCGTGATGCCGATCTCTTCGAACAGGTCGTGGCGGTAGAAGCCCGCTCCGCCGGTGCCGGTGCGTGCGATCGGGATGCCGTAGAGCTTTCCGCCGAAGATCGCGGCCTGCCAGGCGGCCTTCGGTATCGCGGCGAGGTTCGGGTAGTCCTTGATCTTCTCGCCTGCGAGGTACGGGGTCAGGTCGGCACACTTGGCGTGGAGGAAGGCGGCCTTGTTGTCGACGCCGCCGACCTCGGGATACATGAAGAGGTCGGGCAGGCTGTCGCTTGCGACCATCGTGGAGAACTTCGTGCCGTAGTCGTCGGCCGGCACGGCGGTGAAGTCGACCTTGCCGCCGAGCAGCTTCTCGATCTCCTGCCAGGCGGCGTTCCTGGCGCGGGCAGGCGGCGGCGGGGAGAACGTCTCCGCCGTCACGCTGATCGTGGAAGCGCCCTTGAGCGGGGTGCCCCTGGTGGCCCGCAGCGGCTTGGCCGGGTAGCTGTAGAAGCCCTGCGGGACGCCTGTGGCGCTACCGGGCAGGTCGGGCTTGAGTCCGATGTTGCGGACCGCGGTGCTGGGCAGCAGCGAGGCGCTCTTGGCCTCCGCCTTCGCTGTCGTGCCGCCGTCGCCGCAGGCGGCGAGGAACGGTGCAGCGGCCACAGCCAGCCCGGCGCCCGCACCCATACGGAACAGCGCCCTGCGGTTGATGGGGGTGGAGCTCGACACTGAAATCTCCTTGAGAGAAGGGAAGAAGAGGCCGGTGTTGCTCGCGCTCAGCCCTTGATGGCTCCGGTGAGCACGCCCTTGGTGAAGTAGCGCTGGAGGAACGGGTAGACGAGGAGGATCGGCACGACGGCGATCACGAGAACCGCCATCTGCACGGCCTGCTGCGGGGCGACCACCTCACCGACGGAGGCGCTGTTGAGGCTCTGGCCCTGGAGGACATACGTCCGCAGCACCATGGGCAGCGGCCACTTCGCGGAGTCGTTCAGGTACAGGAGCGAGTTGAAGAAGGCGTTCCAGTACGTCACGGCGTAGAAGAGGCTGATCACCGCGAGGACGGCCTTGGAGAGCGGCAGCACGATCCGTACGAGGATGCGCAGGTCGCCCGCCCCGTCGACCCTCGCCGCGTCGTACAGCTCCTCGGGAAGGTTCATGAAGAAGGACCGCAGGACGACCAGGTTGAAGGCGCTGACGAGGGTGGGCATGACGAGCGCGGCGTACGTGTCGTACAGGCCGAGGCCCTTCACCAGCAGGAAGTTGGGGATGATGCCCGCGTTGAACAGCATCGTGAACAGCGCCGTCATGAGGATGAAGCGGGAACCCGTGACCTCGCGGCGCGAGAGTCCGTACGCCATGCCGACCGTGATGAGGAGGCTGGCGAGCGTTCCGACGACGGTGATGCCGACGCTGACGATCAGTGCCCGGCTCACGACGCCACCGGTGAAGATGGTGCGGTAGGCGTCGAGGGTCGGGTGATCGGGCCACAGGACAAGGCCCGTCGAGCGGATGATGTCGGTCTGTGAGGCGAAGCTGGTGCCGATCACACCGAGCAGCGGGTAGGCGACGGCGGCGACCACGACGACGATGGCCAGACCCTTGGCCAGCTGTCCCGCGCGGGTGGGTTTCTCCATCCACGGAGGCCGGCCGTCGGACTTCTTCTTCGCGTTCTTCGGGACGAGGCGGCCGGTCTTCTTCACCGGCTTCGTCGTGACGGATTCGGGCAGCGTCTTCTCAGCGATCAGCACCGCGGTACACCCCTTCGTGGCCCAGGCGGTGGGCGAACTTGTTCGCGCCCAGGACGAGCGCGGTGCCGATGACCGCCTTGACGAGTCCGACGGCGGCGGCGACGCCCCAGTCGTTGTCCTTGATGCCGTGGTAGTAGACGTACGTGTCCAGGACCTCACCCGCGTCCGCTCCGACCGCGTCGCGCTGGAGCAGGATCTGCTCGAAGCCGACGGAGAGGATCTGCCCGAGGTTGAGAATGAGCAGGAGGATCAGGACCGGTGCGATGCCCGGCAGCGTGACGTGCCACAGTCTGCGCCGGGGGCCGGCACCGTCGATCGCTGCGGCTTCGTACTGCTGCCTGTCGATGTTGAGCAGCGCGGCGAGGATGATGATCGTGCCCCATCCGGCGTCTTTCCAGGCCACCTGGAGGGTGAGCAGCCAGGGGAAGACGTCGGGGTCGCTCATCATGTCGTAGCGCGGGAGCCCGAGACTTCCGAGGACGTCGGGCAGGACGCCGGCGCCGCCCAGGATCTGCTGGAAGATCGAGACGATGATGACCCAGCCGATGAAGTGCGGCAGATAGACGACGCTCTGCACGAAGCGCCGGATACGGTCGCTGACGATGCTGTTGAGCAGCAGGGCCAGGGCGATGGGGACCGGGAAGAAGAACACCAGCTGGACGAGTGCGATCTCCAGGGTGTTGAACGTGGCGGTCCAGAATGCCGGCTCACCGAACGCAGCCGTGAAGTTGGCGAACCCCACCCAGACGCTGTGCATGTAGCCGAGGTACGGCTCGTAGTCCTGGAACGCCACGACGTAGCCGAGCAGCGGCACGTAGTGGAAAACGATGAAGTAGAGCAGGCCGGGCAGTGTGAGCAGCAGCATCACCCGGTCCCGCTTGATCCGCTGCCACAGGGACTGTTCCCTCGGCAGCGGGGGTGCTGTTTCAGCCATGGTGCGTCCTGTTCGGCTGGGTGGCGCGTAGTGAGCCTTCTGCGGCGGCAAGTTAGTAAGCGGTTAACCCCAGCGTCAAGAGATTCGGGGAAACGGCTGCGTTACGCGGTGCTCCGGCCGACCGATCCAGGGGTGCGTATGCATAAATCAGGGCTAATAAGGGGCAGTTGGAAACTGCTACCGCTTGACGGTCGGACGTCTGGCTCCTTAGCGTGCCGGTCATTCCATAGAACGCGATTACTGTCCGGAGGCAGGGTGCGAACCACCGAAGAGGCGCCGGCTCGTTCCGGGGCCGAGGGAGCGACACCGCCGACCAAGCGGCCTCGCACGGTCCTGGTCATGAGCCCCGGACTTCTCGACGACGTCTTTCCGCCTCCCGTACGGGCCCGGCTCGAAGACGTCGCCGACCTGAACAGCCCTGCTGTGATCAGCGAGTTCGACTCACCGGACGCCGTGACGGCGCTGGCCGGGGCGGAGGTTCTGCTGACCGGCTGGGGCTGCCCTTCCGTCGACGCGGCACTGCTGGAACGGGCGCCCGCCCTGCGGGCGGTGATCCACGCGGCGGGCACGGTGAAAACGTTTCTGTCACCTGTGGCCTTCGACCGGGGCATCGTCGTCTCGTCGGCGGCAGCGGCCAACGCCGTACCGGTCGCCGAGTACACGCTGGCGGCCATCATCATGGGGGCGAAACGGGTGTTCCCGCTGGCCGAGCTGTTCCGCTCCCGCCGCACCCACCGCACGGGCGCCGACCTGGACCGTCAGCACTGGCTCGGTACGCACGGACTGACCATCGGGGTCGTCGGCGCGTCCCGGATCGGCCGGCGGGTCATCGAACTGCTCCGCGTCCTGGACGCCGACGTCCTGCTGTACGACCCCTACGTCACCCCCGCCGAGGCGGACCGCCTCGGCGTCACGCCTGCCGACCTGGACACCCTGGTGGCGACGAGCGACGTGGTCACCGTCCACGCCCCGGACACCCCGGAGACCCGCGGTCTGATCGATGCCCGCAGGATCGCCCTGATGCGCCCCGGCACCCTGCTGGTCAACACGGCACGCGGCCCGCTGGTGGACACCGAGGCGCTGACCGGACACCTGGTCAGCGGGCGTCTGGACGCCGTACTCGATGTGACGTCACCCGAGCCGCTGCCGGACGGGCACCCCCTGTGGGACCTGCCCAACGTCTTCATCACCCCGCACCTGGCGGGCGCCCAGGGCAACGAGGTGGGGCGCCTCGGCGCACTCGCCGTCGACGAGCTGCAGCGGTACGCGAACGGCTCGGACTTCGCGCACCCGGTACACCGGGCCGATCTGGGGAGGATCGCATGAACCCCACGCTCCCGCAGGCTCTAGGCTCGTCGTCACACAACAGTCAGCAAGGGGTGGGCCGGATGCGTCGGCAGAGCACGGCCGGGGAACAGCGGCGGGCAACGGTCACTGATGTGGCGCGGCTCGCGAGCGTCTCCACGGCGACCGTCTCGCGCGTACTCAACCGGAACTACCCGGTCGCGCAGGCCACCCGGGAACGGGTCGAGTCCGCCATGCGCGAACTCGGCTATGTGGTCAACGCCCACGCCCGCGCCCTCGCCGGAGTGTCCAACCGCACCGTCGGCATCATCGTCAACGAGGTCATCGACCCCTTCTACGCGTACATCGCACGCGGAGTGGAGCGGGAGGCGGCGCTCGGCGGCCGGCTCTGTCTGGTCTGCTGCACCCAGGGCGACCCGCAGCGCGAGCTGGCCTTCATCGAGCTGATGCACGAGCGGCGGGCCGACGCGGTGATCGTGGTGGGCGGCAGCATCGCCGACCGCACCTACACCTCCGAACTGGCCCGCAGGGCACGGGAACTGGACGCTGGCGGATCGAAGCTCGTGCTGTGCGGCCGGCCTCCGCTGGGCGAGCACGCCCCGACCGCGGCGGTGGAGTACGACAACGAGGGCGGCGCCTTCGCCATCACCGACCATCTGCTGATGCAGGGCCATGAGCGCATCCTGTACCTGGGCGGCCCGCCCAAGCTCTCCACCACCCGCGACCGGCTGGCCGGGCACCGGCGCGCACTGGAGCTGCGCGGGGTGACACCCGACCCGGAGCTGGCGCAGCCCGGTGCGTTCAGCCGCAACTTCGGCCATCGCAGAATGGCCGAACTGCTGCGGAACGGACCGGAGTTCACCGCGGTGTTCGCCGCCAACGACATGGTGGCCGCCGGGGCAGCCCAGGCGCTGGAGGAGGCCGGGCTGCGGGTGCCGGAGGACATCTCACTGGTGGGGTACGACGACATCCCGGTCGCTCAGGAGATGCGACCCAGGCTGACGACGGTGCATGTGCCGCTGGAGGAGATGGGGCGGCAGGCCGTGCGGCTGGCGGTCTCGGGCGGCGACGACGACGAATGGCGTGAGCCGACGACCAGCGCGCTGCGGCTGGGCACCCACATCGTGGTGCGGGATTCCGTGGCGCCCCGGTCCACGAAGAACAGCCGGGCGTGACCGGTTACTACGTCGATGTCCGTGGTTGACCGCAGTCGGCCATAGAAAATCGCAGTAACTTCCCCACTCCCCTTGCGGCTCGATAGCAACCGCTTACATGCTGGCGCGAAGTTCAGCCGTCCCGCACGCCTCCGTCCCGCACTCACTGTCTGCAGGGAGAGTTCCGCATGCGTACCCCGACGTCCCCCTCCTCGCCCGCCCGCTCCTCGGTCAGCCGTCGTGCCGTCCTCGCCTCGGCGGCGGGGGCCGGAGCCCTGGCCGCCCTCGGCGCCGCCGCCGGCCCCGCTTCCGCCGGTACCCGCCGGCCCCTGGCCGACATCCTCGTCACCGCCCGGCCGGGCGCCGAGGCCGAACGGCTCCGGCTCGGACAGGCCCTGCGCGGCAGCGAGTTCGATCCCACGGGGCTGTACGTCCCGGCAGGCGCCGCACTCACGCTGACGGTCAAGCCGCACGACGACCTCACGCCCACGCTCTGGATCGGCGTCTGGGACTACTACGGCGAGATCAAGGAGCCCCGCCGCTACCCCCTGGCCGCCGGCGCCAACACGGTGACCGACCCGCACGGTGGGCCGGCCTACCTGACGCTGACGGGTGCCGGCGGACGGGCGAGCGTGCTGTTCCGCTCGGGGGCCGTCCCGATGCCCGTCTTCACCCTGGGCGAGACCACCGAGGCCGAGTACCAGCACCGCCTGGACACACTCACCGCATCGCCGTACGTCGAGCTCGTCGCCCCGAACACGATCATGACCCTCACCCGTGACGGCGCACTCCTCCACCGCAACGAGGACCACACCGCGCTACTGGAGCTGGTCGAGACGCTCATCGACTCGCACGCCCGGATCAGCGGCCTCGACGGATCGAAGGCGGTGCACCGGCGGAAGGCGGGGCCGTACCACTTCACCGAGGTCAGCAAGGTGCCGACCGGTGTCGGCGCCTACGCGACGCACGGCTACAACGGCTTCCCGCGCGCGTACCTGGACCGCGCCACCACCGTGACGGGACTGCGGACCCGTGGCTGGGGCTTCTACCACGAGCTCGGCCACCTGCATCAGCAGATGGCCTACAAGCCGGGCGGCCTCACCGAGGTCACCGTCAACATCTACTCGCTGGCCGCGCAGCGCACCCTGAACCAGCCGTCCAACCTCCTGACGGTCGACGCGACGACGGGGCTGACCTACTTCCAGTCCGCGCAGCGCAAGTTCGGCACGGCCGGGCTGACGTACGAGAAGTCCTTCGGCGCGTACGAGAAGCTCGTCCCGCTCCGGCAGCTGGAACTTGCCTTCGGCGAGGACTTCTGGCCCCGGATGCACAAGCTGGTGCGGGAGGAGAACCCGCAGTCCCACTACACGGAGAACGACAAGCGCTACCGGGCACTGGCCACTTACTCCAGCCGTGTCGCCGGATACGACCTCACGAACTTCTTCGTGAACACCTGGGCGTTCCCCATCGACGCGATCGGCAGGGCGGAGCTGGCCGCACTGAATCTGCCGCAGCCGCCCGTCGACCCCAGCACGCTCACCGACTGACCACGGCGGAAGGAATCCCGATGCAGCTCAGCAGACGTTCCCTCCTGGCCGCGACGGCGGCGACGGGCGCCACCGCGCTCGTCACCGCGGCCGGCACGGCTCATGCCCGGACGGCCACCGCGGCCGAAGCCCCCACGGCCGACATCCCCACGCTTCTCCAACGAGCCGAAACCCTGCTCACCGGGGGCGAGTTCGACCCCGCGGACCCCGACTTCGCCGCTGCCGTCACCGCACTGGACGGCACGGCGAAGGGGCTCTGGGACACACTCGACCGCGGTGCCGCGCGCACCGCCCTCTGGCCCGACCTCGTCCCCCTCACCGCCCCGGGCAACTTCGGCCAGAGCTACACCAGACTCCGCACCCTCGCCACCGCCTGGGCCACGCCCGGCACTTCACTGACCGCGGACGCCTCCGTGGCCGACGCCCTCGTGGCGGCGCTGCGCTTCACGTACGACACCGCCTACAACCCGGCCAAGCCCGAGAGCGGCAACTGGTGGTTCTGGGAGATCGGCGCACCGCGCGCCCTGATGGACAGCGCCGTCCTGCTGCGCGACCGGCTCCCGGCCGCCGACCTGGCGGACTATCTGTCGGTCGTCGACCGGTTCTGCCCGAACGCGGACCGGCGCACCAACTCCCCCACCCTCGCGGAGACCGGCGCCAACCGCACCGACAAGGCGGTGATCGTCGCGCTGCGCGGACTGCTCGGCGGTGACGGGGCGAAGCTCGCCTCGGCCCGGGACGCGCTGTCCGATGTGCGCGACTCCGGCCGCAACAGCCTGTTTCGGTACGCCGTTTCGGGCGACGGCCTCTACGAGGACGGCTCTTTCGTCCAGCACGGTGTGGTCGCGTACACCGGCACGTACGGCGCGATCCTCCTGAGCGGTACGGCCCATCTGCTGGCGCTGCTCGCCGGTTCGGAGTGGGCGGTCACCGACCCGAAGGTCTCGGTGATGTACGAGGCCGTCGAGCGGAGCTTCACGCCCGTGATCTTCGACGGTCTGATGATGGACGCCGTGCGCGGCCGTGCCGTGTCGAGGGAGCGGGCGGGCGACCACCGCGACGGGGCGGCGGCCGTCGCCGGGATTCTGCTGCTGGCCACCGGTGCGCCGGACACGCACGCCGCTCGGTGGCGCGCGGTCGTCAAGGGCTGGATCACCCGCAACCGCACCACCCCCTTCGCCGGGCTGGCCACCCTGCCCCAACTGGCCCTCGCCAAAGACGTCCTGAGCGACGGCGGCATCACCGCCGCGGACCCCGCCACGGGGCTCCACGTCTTCGCCGACATGGACCGGATGGTGCACCGACGCCCGCGCTGGGCGTACACCCTGTCGCTGTCCTCCAAGCGCATCTCTGCGTACGAGGCGGGCAACGGCGAGAATCTGCACGGCTGGTACACCGGCGACGGAATGGGCTATCTCTACGACGCCGACGATCTGGGGCAGTTCAACGACGGGTTCTGGCCGACCGTCGATCCGTACCGCCTTCCCGGCACGACGGTCGACACCCGCCCCCGAACGGATCTCGGTACGGGCGGCGGCACCTCCACCTACCGGCCGACGAACGCGGTCGCGGGCGGCTCCGTGCTGCACGACCGCTACGGCGCCGCCTCGATGGAGCTGATCAGCGCGTCCGGCAGCACCCTGCGGGCGAGGAAGTCCTGGTTCCTGCTCGACAACGCGGTGATCGCGCTCGGCGCGGACATCACCGCCACGGACGGCCGCACGGTCGAAACCGTGGTCGAGAACCGCAATCTGGGCCGTGAGGGTATGCCTCACCTGGTGATCGAGGGCGTCCGGCAGCCCAACACCCAAGGGTGGGCAGGGGAGTTCGGCCAGGCGGGGTGGGCCCATATCGAGGGCCTCGGCGGCTATGTCTTCCTCGAGGCGACCGCACTGCGCGCCCTGCGTGAGGAGCGCACCGGCACCTGGCGTTCCATCAATACCGGTGCGGACACGGGTGGTTCGGAGACAGCTGTCACTCGCCGCTATCTCACGCTCTGGGCCGATCACGGCCTCTCCCCCACCGGGGCGTCCTACGCCCATGTGCTGCTGCCCGGTGCCTCCGCCGACGCGACCGCGGTCTGGTCGCGGTCCCGCCCGGTGCGCGTCGCCTCCAACGACGCCACCGCGCAGGCCGTGGAAGTGCGGCGGCTCGGGCTCACCGCGGCGAACTTCTGGAGCGCGGGCAGGGCGGCCGGCATCACCTCATCCGGTCCGGCCTCGGTGCTGGTCATGCAGCGCGACAACCGGATCTCGGTCGCGGTATCCGATCCAGGGCGCACCGGGACCACCCTCTCCGTCGAGCTGCCGTACCCCGTCAGCGCGGTGATCAGCGCTGATGACACGGTCTCCGTCACCACCGGCCGCAGAGGCGTCCTCACCGTCACGGTCGGCGGGTCGCGCGGCCGCACCCATCGCGCCGAACTCGTCCATTAGCCCATCCCGAGGAGCAGCACCATGTCCGTCGCACCGCATCTGCATCTGCCGCCGCCCGACCGGGTCCTGTCGTCACGTACCGGCTGGACCCGCGCCCACTGGGAGGCGACGGCCGACCGGATGCTGGACGCTCTCGTGCCGTACGCGACGCCCGGCTTCGCCCAGTACCGGCTGCCCGGACGGAACAGCTGGTCGGGTGTCGTGTCGGACGGACTCGAAGGGTTCGCCCGGTCGTTCCTGCTGGCGGCCTGCCGGATCGCCGGTGCGGGCGGCGCGGTCGACCCGGCGCTCATCGAGCGGTACGCGGCGGGGCTGGCCGCCGGTACGGACCGGGGCGGCAAGGAGGCATGGCCCGAACTGACGGACTGCTCGCAGCAGATGGTCGAGGCGGCCTCGATCGCGGTGGCTCTGCACGAGACGCGGCCGTGGATCTGGGACCGCCTCGACGCCGGAGTGCAGGAGCGGGTCGTCGACTGGTTCTCCGGCTTCGTCGGCGGGCGTACGTGGGACAACAACTGGCGGCTCTTCCAAGTGGTGTCGGAACAGTTCCTGGCTTCGGTGGGCGCTCCGTACAGCCGCCAGGACATCGAGTCGGGCCTCGACAGGATCGAGGACTGGTACATCGGCGACGGCTGGTACACCGACGGGGACGGCCGGAACTTCGACTACTACATCGGCTGGGCGATGCATCTGTACCCGCTGCTGTGGTCGCGGATCGCGGGCGACGACAACGGCGGCCGGACGGCCGTGTACCGGGAGCGCCTGAGCAGATTCCTCGGTGACTACCCTCACTTCTTCGGCGGGGACGGTGCTCCCGTGCACCAGGGGCGCTCCCTGACGTACCGGTTCGCCGCTCTCGCTCCGGTGTGGATGGGTGCGCTGGCCGACTGCACCCCCCTCGCACCCGGGCTGACCCGCCGCCTCGCCTCGGGCACGATGCGGCATTTCGCCGAGCGCGGAGTGCCGGACGAACGGGGTCTGCTGCCGCTGGGCTGGTACGACACCTTCCTCCCCGTCACGCAGCCGTACTCCGGGCCCGCCTCCCCCTACTGGGCGAGCAAGGGCTTCCTCGGACTGCTGCTTCCGGCGGAGCACCCGGTCTGGACGGAGCGGGAACGGCCTCTTCCGATCGAGGAGTCCGATACGTACACGGCGCTCCCCGCCCCCGGCTGGCTGCTGCACGGCACCCGGCACGACGGGATCGTCCGGCTGATCAACCACGGCAGCGACCACCAGCCGCCCTACGAGGAAGGCTCCGACCCGGCCGAGGGTACGGAGGACCCGCATTACGCGAAGTTCGCCTACTCGACGGCCACGGCGCCGGAGTCCGCCCCGCACGCGGTGGCGCGCGCCGTCGACAACCATCTGGCGCTCCTGGCGCCCGACGGCACACCGTCACGCCGTGCCCGCATCCATCCCCTGCGCTGCGAGGACCGGATCGCCGCCTCCTGGTACGCGGCCCGCTTCCCGGACGACGACCACGCGTACCGCGTGGAGACGACGAGTGTGCTGCACGGCCCGTGGGAGATCCGCGTCCACCGGATCGAGGCCCCGGAAGGCGTGTCGGTGCGGGAGGGCGGCTATGCGGTGGCGCACACGGAGAGCCCGGCCGCGCGGACCGGACCGGGCTGGGCCCTGTCGCGTACGGCCGACGGGCTGAGCAGCGCCGTGATCGCGCTGTACGGCTGGGGCGACGGGACGGCGGAGGTGGCCCGGGACGTCCAGTCCAACGCCTTCGGTCCGCGCTCCGCCGTCCCGTACCTGCGGCTGGACCGTCACCCGGGGGGCCGGAGCACCCATGTGTCCTTGCTGGCACTGTCCCGCGACACGATCCATCCGCAGGCGCTGCGCGACGTGGTGTCCGTACGGGCAGGTGCCGGGGACAGCTCGGTGGCGCTGACGTTCCTCGACGGGACGACGATCGAGGTGTGAGCGGCACGGTTCGCTTCAGCCGCGGCGGCGCTCCCTGCAGTCGATGTGCCCGACGAGCTCCTGGGCCAGGGACTTGATCATGTCGAGCCCTGCCCGGCCCCAGGGGCGCGGCACGGTGTCGAGCGCGCACACCGTGCCGAGGGCGATGCCCGTACGGTCGATGAGCGGCGCCCCGAGATAGGAGCGGATGCCTATTTCGTCGACGACGGGATTGCCCGCGAAGCGCGGGTAGTCGCAGACGTCGTCCAGCACGAGGGCCTTGCGGCGCACGAGAACGTGCGGGCAGTAGCCGTGGTCGCGGGCCATATGGCGCCCGCTCCGGCCGCTGCCCGCGGCCGCGGCACCCAGGTCACAGCCGCTCCGCGTCCCCGCGGGGGTGTGCAGCCCCGCGAAGAACTGTCCGTTCTCGTCGATGAAGTTGACCATCGAATACGGCGTCTCGGTCACTTCGGCCACCCTGTCGGCGAAGGCGTCGAAGCTCTCGAACGAGGCGTCGGCCCGCTCCCCGAGATCCAGCCTGCGCAGCCGCGTGGCCCGCGCCGACCCGTCGGGGTCGGCCGGGGTGAGCAGAAGGCGGCCGGTCGCGTAACGGGTCACGGATGGGCTCCGAAGCCGGCCACCGGGGCCGGTGACGCCGGGGCGGCGGTGGCGTTGATGAGGTGCTGGACCAGGGTGACCAGGGCGCCGGTGCCCGAACTGGCGATCCGGGCGTCGCAGAGGAGCACGGGCACCTCGGGGCCGAGGTCGAGTGCGCCCCGTACCTCGTCGGGCTCATAGCGGTAGGCACCGTCGAACTCGTTGACCGCGACGATGAAGCCGATGCCGCGCCGCTCGAAGAAGTCGACGGCGGCGAAGCACTCCGAGAGCCGCCGGGTGTCGGCCAGTACGACGGCGCCCAGTGCCCCTTTGGAGAGCTCGTCCCACATGAACCAGAACCGTTCCTGGCCGGGAGTGCCGAAGAGGTAGAGCACGTGCTGCTCGGAGAGCGTGATGCGGCCGAAGTCCATGGCCACGGTGGTGGCCGTCTTGGACTCGATGCCTTCGAGGCTGTCGGTCGCCACACTGACCTGCGTCAGCAGTTCCTCGGTGCTCAGCGGTGCGATTTCACTGACTGCGCCCACGAACGTCGTCTTGCCGACGCCGAACCCGCCCGCGACCAGGATCTTGAGGGCCACGGGAAAGAATTCGGAGATTCCGGTGCTGTCAGAGCTGTCGTCGTAGACCATCGAGCACTGCCTCCAGCAGGGATCGGTCGGTGGGCGTGTCATGGAAAGCGGGGGCGTGCGCGGTGACCGCGCCGCAGTCGACCAGGTCGGACAGGAGCACCTTGGTGACGACTGCGGGCAGCCGGAGGTGTGCGGCGATCTCGGCCACGGAAGTGGGGCCGTCGCACAGTCCCAGGGCCACGGAGTGTTCGGGCCCCAGATGGATCTGGGGTGTGCTCCCGGTGGCCATCACCAGAGACAGCAGGTCGAGCACAGTGGTCGGCCGTGTACGGCCGTTGCTCACGGTGTACGGGCGGATGAGCCGGCCGGCCGCGTCGTCGAGCAAGGGCCCGTCCTGCGGGGCCGGCACCCTCACCGCCCCGGGGTGTACGGTGCCCCGGCCGCTTGCCGTACCGGGGTCATCAGATAGGGCCGGACGCTCTTGATCAGCATGGCCATCTCGTAGCCGAGCACCGCCGCGTCCGCCTCGCGTCCCGCCAGTACGGCGAGACAGGTGCCGGACCCGGCGGTGGAGACGAAGAGGAGCGTCGAGTCGAGTTCGACGACCACCTGCCGTACGTCGCCGTTGTCACCGAAGCGGGCTCCGGCGCTGCGGCCGAGGGAGTACAGGCCGGCGGCCAGGGCCGCCATGTGGTCGGCGCTGTCGGGGTCCATGCCATGGACGGATTTCACCAGCCCGTCGGCCGAGAGCAGGACCGCGCTGCGCGTATAGGGCACGCGCTGGACCAGCCCGCTCAACAGCCAGTCGAGGTCGGCGACCTGAACGGACGGCATTTCGCTCGCCATGGTGCATCTACTCCTTGGGGGTGTTCTGTGTGTGCTGGTCCGGCACGAGGGCGTCGGACAGGTGCGGGCCGGACAGGTGCGGGCCGGACAGGTGCGGGCCGGACAGGTGCGGGTCGAGCAGGTGCGGCTCGGGATGCGACGGTTCACCGGCCTCGGGCCGACGCGGGTCCGGCAGCTGCGGTGGATACGTCCGCCGGAGCGGCTCGGGTCCTCTGCGTGGTCCCGGACCACGGACCCGGAGCGGCACGGGGCCGTCGTCCCGCTGCGTACCGGGGTCCGGTGCGACCGCCGAGGGGTCTTCGTGGCCCGCACCGTACGTGGTGTCGGGTCCCTTGTCCTCGGCCGACCGCGCCTCGGCAAGGTCGACTCCGCGCCGGAACGCGGCCACGAGACCGGGGTCGTGCACGGCGTGTTCGTCCTCGACGCGGGGAGCGGGAGCCTCCCGCAGCTGCGGAACGAGGTGCTCCTGGTTGCTGCGCCGGGGCAGCTGCGGACGCTCCGTGGCGCCGAGTCGTCCTCGGTGCTCGTCGGGTGTCCGCACGCCCGGGTGGATGCCGGCCGTCTCCGGACGGTCGATGCGCTCGGCATGGAGCGGCTGCGGCGGGGGCGCCTGCAGCGGGGGTGTGGGCGGCTGGGGTGTGCGCGGATGCGCTGTCCGCGCCTGACCGGTGCCGTCCTCGACGGGCGGCCGGTGTACGGCTCCGGGCGGCGGGACCGGTGCGGCACCGGGGTGCATCGCCCCGTCGGCATCGCCTTCGACGCCCAACAGGGCCTGCGGCAGGACGAGTACGGCTTGCGTACCACCGTAGATATTGCTCTGCAGGCGTACGGCGATGCCGTGGCGCCTGGCCAGCGCGGAGACGACGAAGAGACCGATCCTGCCGTCCTGCAACAGATGGCCGACATTGACCTGGTCGGGGTCGGCGAGCAGGGCGTTCATACGCTTCTGCTCGGGAGCCGGCATACCGAGCCCCCGGTCCTCGACCTCCAGGGCGAGGCCCGCCGTGACGTGCTGGGCGCGCAGCAGCACCTGGGTGTGCGGGGCGGAGAACAGGGTGGCGTTCTCTACGAGTTCGGCCAGCAGGTGGATCACGTCGGCGACGGCGTGGCCGCGCAGCGTGCCGTCGATCGGCGGCACCAGCTTGACCCGCGGGTACTGCTCGACCTCGGCGATCGCCGAGCGCAGCACCTCCGTCATGGTGACCGGGTTGCTCCACTGCCGCCGGGAGACCGCACCGCCCAGCACGGCGAGATTCTCGGCGTGCCTGCGGATACGGGTGGCCAGGTGGTCGACGTGGAAGAGGCCCTTGAGCAGGTCGGGGTCCTCGACCTCGTGTTCCAGCTCGTCCAGGATCTGGATCTCGCGGTGGACGAGGGACTGGAGACGCCGGGCGAGGTTGACGAAGACCTCGACCTTCTGTTCGTTTCCGCTGTTGCTGAAGAGCTGGGACGCCTGCACGACGGCGGCCACGGCTCCGTCCTGCGAGCGCCCGAGTTCCTGGGCGAGCAGGTCGAAGGCATCGGCCCCGGGGTCGTTGAGCCGCGGGGGGCGGCGGGCCAACACGGGTTCACCGTTGCGGAGCTGTTCCACCACGCGTTGCAGGTCTGCCTGGGCCCGGGCGCTGGACCGCCGCAGTGCCTGGCAGCGGTCGAGGACCCCGGAGGCGACCCGGCCCGCGCCGAGAAACGCCGCTGCCACGGCTGCGACGGCCAGAGCGCCCGATCCGCCGAGCGCGGCCCAGAGACTGGCGGACGGGCGTTCGCCGGAGGCCCGGATGGTGAAGATGACGGCTGCGGCGCCGCTCAGCACGGCGGCGATCGTCGGCAGAAGCGCGGTGCGGACCAGTTGGGGGCGAATGCGGGCATCGGGCGGCGGCTGAACAGCACGCGGTCTGGTCGTGGCCGAGTGGGAGCGGGCGCCAGGGCGGCCGTGGCGCCCGCCCTCTCGGCGTTCCGGTCGCGCGGTGGGTGCGCGAAGTTGAGACATCAGCGTCCTCGGTACGTGGGGCACCAGGAATCGGCGTTCAGTGGTGACACCTACGGCAGTCGGTCAGGCTCGGGTCAACGGCTGGGCAGGCTCGAAAGATATGAGCCCACCGTTGATCGCCGAGCACACACGGTAGTCGTCAACCGCGCATGCGCGGCGTGCAGTTGTCGAACTTGCCCGCCATACGTCCCGCTCAGGTATGACCTCTCGCACACGCAGACGAATACGCGTAATTGACCCCGGGTCGGCAGAGCCGAGGCGGGGCCTTGCGATGACGAGGTCATGCGTGACGAACTCCGGCTGCACGGCGAGGAGGGCCGTGCAGCCGTCGGCCCGCCCGCGTCAGCCGCCGGCCGGACCGCGCCGTACGGTCACCGGCCACCCGCGAGGTCGAGGTCGCCGCGCGGGGCCGCCTCTGTCGCTTCCGCCGGCTCGGGGCGGCGCCACGGATGGGCGAGCGGGGTGGACACGGCCCGCCACCAGGGGTCGACGGGCAGGACCCCGCCGGGCTCGAACGACTCTCCCGGCCGGGGGAACGCGGCCGCCTGACCGACGTCCTCGGCGGCATCCTTCGTCCACTCCGCCGGCTCCGCCCAGGCATGCGGGGCGAGATTGAACGTGCCCCAGTGGATCGGCATCAGCACACCGTGCGGCGTCCGTCCCTGCAGGTCGAGGTGGGCCTGGACCCCCTGCGTGGGTGTCATGTGGATGTCCGGCCACGCGCCGGGAAGTGGCGTCGTAGCCGTGTGCTCCTTGGACCAGTGCTGCGAGTACGCACCGATCTGGATCATCGTCGCGTCGAACGGGCCGTGCTCGGCGCCGATGTCGGCGAAGCCCGGGAAATAGCCCGTGTCACCACTGTGATAGATCCGGTGCTCGGGGCCCGCGACCGCCCAGGACGCCCAGAGCGTGTGCTGCTGGTTCCGCAGGCCGCGGCCGCAGAAGTGACGCGCGGGCGTGGCCGTGAGGCTGATCCCCGCCACCTCGGTGCTCTCGTTCCAGTCCAGCTCGCGCGTCCGCTCGGGGGACACACCCCACCGCTCCAGGTGGGCACCGACACCGAGCGGGACCGCGAAGACCGTGTCCGTGCCGGCCAGCGCGCGGATCGTCGGCAGGTCGAGGTGGTCGTAATGGTCGTGGGAGATCACGACGATGTCGACGGGTCCGAGCGCGGCCAGCGGCAGCGGCACCGGATGCAGGCGCTTGGGTCCGGCGAAGGCGAAGGGGGAGCAGCGCTCACCCCAGACCGGGTCGAAGAGCACCCGGCGGCCGTCGATCTCGGCGAGCACGCTCGAATGCCCCATCCAGGTGAGCCGGAGGCCGGTCACGGGCGGCTTCGCGAGCTCGGCAGCGGTGGTGGCGTACACGGGCACGGCGCCGGCCGGCGACCTGTGGACCCGCTCCTCCTTACGGAAGTAGCCCTTCGCGAATTCCAGCTTGGAACCGGACGTGGGCGTCCGGACCCCCACCGGGTTCTGGAACACTCCGTCGGCGAAATTGGGCGAGCGGAGAATGCGCTCCATGCGGGCCCCGGCCGGATCGGCTCCGAATGCCGCGGAGCGCATCGAACGGAGTCTCGCACGGAGCGAAGGCTGATGATCGGCGCCGGTCACAACGTCTCCCGAGGGGGTGGATGTCATCTCATTATGTGCGCGCCGCCCGTCACGGCGAGATCAGGGCGGTGAACGGAGCAATACGAACTGCGCCACAGGCAGTCCGCGCGACGTCAGGGACGCAGCCGCCCATACATGTGTTCGATATGAAGGGTAAGGGGGGCCTCGGGCCTGCCGTCCCGCTCGAGTGTCGCGAGCACCCCGGAGTCGCGCTCACCGATGAGTCGCAGCAGCGCGTCGTGCCCGGTTTCGAGTCCTGTCATGTGGACTCCAACGTCCGCGCACGCCAAGGGATTCCGTACGCGGACAACCGGATGTCACATTCTGCGGGCCCCCGTACGTCCCAGGGGTGAACAGCGGCGCACACGCACCGCCGGACCCGCACCACCACCGAGGGAGTACAGCCGTGAACGCTCGCATCTCACTGGACCCGCCCCGCAGCCTCCTGTACCGAGCCGTCTCGTGGTACTCGAAGCGTGAGTACGGGAAGGTCATCGACCCCGTACGGGCCACCGCGCACCACAAGCAGGCGCTCTGGGCCGGATCGCGCTTCGAGATGTCCGTCGCCCGCTGGAAGGCGCTGGACCCGGACCTAAAGGAGCTCGCCGTCATGGTGACGGCCGCGACGATCGGGTGCAGCTGGTGCATGGACTTCGGGTACTGGGCGAACCACCAGCGCGGCATGGACACCCGCAAGCTGCAGGACGTGCCGGTGTGGCGCGAGAGCGAGGCGTTCACCCCGCTGGAGCGCGATGTCATGGAGTACGCGGAGGCCATGACCGTCACTCCGCCGCAGGTCGAGGACGTACTGGTGGAGCGCTTGCGGACGGCGCTGGGCGATGCGGCGCTGGTGGAGCTGACCACCATGATCTCCGTGGAGAACATGCGGGCGCGGACCAATTCCGCACTGGGCCTGACCAGCCAGGGGTTCAAGGACCACTGCGAGGTCCCGGGGCCCGCCGGCCGCTGAGGGATGCGGTACGACCCTTGCCCCCTTTGACAGGGGCGGCCCCCTCTCCGGATACTGACTGGCGATTCAGTAACACGGCCGACGGGGCGCCCCCGGGGCCCGACCGAGGAGCCCGCCCCATGCCCGCGTCGAACCCACCGCTTCCGCTACCCGCCCCGCTCGTCTCGCTGACCTGGACGGACCATGTCACCGGCCGTCAGGGGTATCTGGTCGTCGACCGGCTGGTGCGCGGTGTCGCCAGCGGCGGACTGCGGATGCGGGAGGGCTGCACCCTCGACGAGGTGACCGGTCTGGCCCGCGGCATGACGATGAAGGAGGCCCTGCACTTCGACGCCGGCAACGACCGGGCCAGATACATCCCGCTCGGCGGCGCCAAGGGCGGGATCGACTGCGACCCGCGTGACCCGGAGGCGTACGGCGTCCTGGTCCGGTATCTGCGCGCGGTGCGCCCGTACATCGAGAGTGTCTGGACGACCGGCGAGGATCTCGGGCTCACGCAGGACCTGGTCGACCGGGCGGCGGCGGAGGCGGGGCTCGTGTCGTCGATCCAGGCCGTCTATCCGCTGCTCGACGACGAGTCGGCGGCGCGGCGACGGCTGGCGGACGCGTTCGCCGTGACGGTGGACGGCATCGGGCTCGACGAGCTGGTCGGTGGCTGCGGGGTGGCCGAGTCGGCGCTCGCGGCACTGGACCGGGCGGGTGTGGCCCACCGCGGGGCGCACGTCTCCGTTCAGGGACTCGGCACCATGGGCGGGGCCACGGCACGCTTCCTGTCGCGGGCCGGGCTGAAGGTCGTCGCCGTCGCCGACATCAAGGGCACCCTGGCCAATCCGGCCGGCCTGGACGTCGAAGCGCTGCTCGCCGCGCGGGACGCGTACGGAACGGTGGAACGCTCCGTACTGCGCGAGGAGGACCGGGAACTCCCGGCCGACGCCTGGCTGGCCGCGGACGCCGACATTCTGGTCCCGGCGGCCGTCTCGTACGCGATCGACGCCTCGAACCAGGCCCGGATCACGGCCCGTTGGATCATCGAGGCGGCGAACATGCCCGTGCTGCCGGATGCGGAACTGCTGCTCGCGGAGCGCGGCGTCACGGTGCTGCCCGACGTGGTCGTCAACTCCGGTACGAACGCCTGGTGGTGGTGGACGCTGTTCGGCGACATCGGCGCCGATGCGGAGGAGGCGTTCGGGCACACCCGCCGCTCGATGCGTGCGCTGATCGAACTGATGCTGGCCCGCGCCGAGACCGACGGTTCCACCCCGCGGGCGGCGGCTCACGCCCTCGTCGCCGACCGTCTGCCGGTGATGGCGGAGCGGTTCGGCTGGTACCGGTGATCCGTGCGAACGGGCCCGGGACCTCCGGGGCATAGCGGCCGTGGTGCTCGACAAGAGGCCGGTTCGTTAGGCTGACCACGTGGCGAGAGTGCGGTTGGGAGTGGCGGAGCGACGCGAGGAGCTGTTGCGTGCTGCCGTCGAACAGATCGAGGTACGCGGTGTGTCCGCGGTGCGGATCGCCGATGTGGCGTCCGTCCTCGGGGTGAGCAACGCGCTGGTGCTCTACCACTTCTCGACCAAGGAGAAGCTGGTCGCCGCCGCGTTCGCGTACGCGGCGGAGGCCGACCTCGCCCATCTGCGCAAGCTGCTGACGCGCCGCACCAGCGCCGTGCGGCGCTTGCGGGCGGCCGTCCGGTGGTACGCGCCGACGGGTCAGGCCAAGGGCTGGCGCCTGTGGATCGAGGGCTGGGCGGCGTCGTTGCGCGATCCCGCGCTGCGCAATGTCGCCGGTGATCTCGACCAGCAGTGGAAGGCGGAGCTCGCCGAGGTCATCGAGGAGGGCGCCGCAGCCGGTGAGTTCCACTGCGACGACCCGATGTCCGTGGCCTGGCGGCTGACCGCCCTGCTCGACGGCCTGGCCGTCCAGATGACCTCGTACGGGGGTCCGCTCTCGCGGGCCACGATGCTTCAGTGGACCGACGAGGCGCTCGCCCACGAACTGGGCCTGGAGCACGCGGCGCTGACCGCCTGAGCGGGCTTCGCCTCCCCCGTTCCCCCGTCTCCTCGTCCCTCCCCCGCGTCGCCGGATCAGGTCTGACGGACCGGTGCGTACGCCTGGCCGTCCAGGCCGAAGGTCCAGGCGACGCCCTCCTTCGCCGTCCTGGTCCTCGGCGGTACCCGGAGCCAGTACGTCCGCTGGGTGCCGTCGGGCTCCGGGGTGGAGTTGACCACTTCGACCATCACCACGTCCTCGTCGCCGTCCAGAGCGATCCGCCAGAGAATCCCCGTCTCGTCGTGGTGCACGGGCTCGGCGCCGGCCTCCGTGAGGTAGCGGTCGTAGCCGTAGTACTCCAGCATCACGCGGCGGAGTTCCGCGTTCTCCTCACCGCGTATCCGTTCCGGAGTCAGGGTCGCCAGGCCCGCGAGGAATTCGGCGGGCACCGGCATGCCCCGCCAGGCGTGCAGCGCGAATCCGTCGGGGTAGGAGAGCGCCGGGCCGTCCCCGTGGTCGAGTCGCCCCGCCTCGTCGCGGTGGAGGGCCACCGGCCGCTCGCTGATCACGACGGCGCGCTCGTACGGCCACCACCAGCCGGCGTTCCTGGCGACCTCCGCGAGCCCCGTCAGCCGGTCTCCGCGGCCGTCGAAGGCTGCCAGCCAGGCCGCGTCGTGCTGTCCGAGGACCGCGTCGAGCAGCACGAGGCGCACATCGGACTCGTCCTCCGGGCGCTCGGAGAGGTCCGCGACCACTCCGGCCCTTATCCGTTCGGCCAGCGCCGCGGTGGTCTCCCAGAGCTGGGCCCCGGTCGCGGACCAGAGCGCCGACCAGCCGGCCGGGCCCAACTCGTCGTACATCCTGCGGCGCTCGTCCGCCCACGGCCGGGTGCGGACCTCGTCGCGCACCGAGCGACCCGCGTCGGTGAGCTTCTCCACCGCTTCGACGGCCGCCCTCGGCGAATCCGCCCAGACGATCGTGTCCGGCTCGGCGAGCCCCGCGCTGCGGTAGGCGAGCCGTACGCCGTCCTCGGCCGCCGACCGGTCCGCCGCGCCCGTCGCCGCTGCCACGGCCCGCCAAGAGTTCACATACTGCATCGGTTGTCCCCGTCCCCTGTTCTCTGATCCCTGATCCCTGCTCGCCGACCGCTGACCCCAGGAGTGCGCTCCTGAGCGCGGGTCAGTCCGCGACGATGCGGACCGCACCCGGTGCGTACTCCCGCTGGCGCACGACGCGGAACCAGCCCTTCGGCAGCGGTATCACCGCGTGCTCCTCGTGCACCACGCGTCCCCCCTCGGGCAGATGGAGCAGCATCGGGCCGAAGGCCCCCTCCTCGCGCATCAGCCGGCCAGGGCCCACCACCGCGTGCGCATGGCCCGTCACCTCGCCCAGCGCGAGCACCAGACGCCCCCGCCCGTCACGCAGTTCTCCCGGCGCCGCCATCAGGTGCGCGGGCACCGCCGACTCCTCCAACGCCACGATCAGCACATCGCCCTGCCGGTACACAGACGTCTCCCCTCCGGCTCGGCACGCTCTGTGCCGGCCACGTGGAAAACGCTACGGCGAGGGTCTGACAATCGACGGCCGCACACCCTCCCACCGTCCCCGGTCACGGGGTTGTCAGTGGGCCTTGATAAACCTTGCGGACATCAGCCGCCCCCAGCGACAGGAGCTCTGGACCATGTCCGATGTCGACCACCTGCAAGAGTTGATCGGCCTTCCCGCCGTCGATTTCGAAGCCGGGACCGCTGCCGTCCGGCCCGCCGCCGACGCCGCGGCCTGGCGCATCGGCGTCGAGCCGTACGAGGACGAGGACCGGACGTGGGAGGAGGAGTTCAACGCCTTCCTCGACGAGGTCGATCCGGCCGGGGTCCGCGCCCTGATCATCGGGCAGTGGGGCGAGTCCTACGACAAGGATTCTTCGTACCCGATCGGTCTCGTCGTCGCGGCCGCCGGCCGGCTGACCTCGCTGGAGGCGGTCTTCGTCGGGGATCTGCTGCAGGAGGAGGCGGAGATCTCGTGGATCGAGCACGCGGACGTCACCTCGCTGCTCACCGCCTTCCCCCGTCTTGAGGCCCTGGGGGTGCGCGGTGGGACCGGTCTGCGGTTCCCGCCGCTCAAGCACGAGAGTCTGCGGGGACTGATCATCGAGACCGGCGGCCTGCCCGCGGAGGTGGTACGCGGTGTACTGGACAGCGAACTGCCCGCACTGGAGCGGCTGGAGCTCTGGCTGGGGGTTTCGGCGTACGGCGGCGATGCCACGGTGGCGGATCTCCAACCCCTGCTGTCCGGTACCCGATTCCCGGCTCTGCGCCATCTCGGCCTGCGCAACAGCGAGTTGCAGAACGAGATCGCGACAGCGATCGCCTCGGCCCCGGTCGTCGCCCAGCTCCAGACGCTCGATCTGTCCTCCGGCACGATGGGTGACGAGGGTGCTGCCGCGCTCCTCGAAGGTCAGCCACTCACCCACCTCGGCGCGCTCGATCTGCATCACCACTTCCTCACCGAGCCGATGGAACGCCGTGTCCGTGAGGCCCTGGAGCCGCACGGTGTGCGGGTCGATCTGTCGGATCGCAATACGCCGTGGGACAACCGAGGCGCCGAGGGCCGCTACACCACCGTGGCGGAGTGACCTGACATGTACAGCCGGGCGCCGCGCTTCGCGGTAGTCGGGGTTCCGGGGAATCGCCGCGTCACGCTCTTCCAGGACGCCGTGCGCGCCTCCGGGCTGCCCGAGGCGCGTGTGGTGCCCTGGCGGACGGTGCTGCGCGGCGAGGCGGTCTTCCTGCCGGGAGAGTCCGTCCGGATCGACTCGCCGGGCGAGGACGCCGAGGTCGAACGACTGCTGCGCGGGGTCGACGATCCGACCAGGGTGGAGGGTTCCGCGCGGTGGTACGCGGCGTTCACCGCCGCCGTACGGGACGTGGCCCGGGCCGCCTCCGCGGCGGGTGCGGTGCTGCTCGACGACCCCGATGACATCGCGGTGCTGTTCGACAAGCGGCTGTGCCACGCCGTGCTGAGGGACGCCGGGGTGCCCGTACCGGAGTCACCGACGTCCGGGCCCGGAGCGCCCGCCGTGCGGGGCTGGGCCGATGTGCGCACGCTGATGCGGGAGCACGGCATGCGGCGGGCGTTCGTGAAGCTCGCTCATGGTTCGTCCGCCTCCGGGGTGCTGGCGGTGGAGACCGCCGGCGACGGCCGGGTGCGGGCGACCACCTCGGTCGAACGGGACGCGGCGGGGCGCCTCTTCAACTCGCTGCGGGTGCGCCGTTGCACGACGGAGGCAGAGGTCGCGGCGGTCGTCGACGCCCTGGCGCCGGACGGCCTGCACATCGAGCGCTGGCTGCCGAAGGCATCGCAGCACGGCCGGGCCGCCGACCTGCGGGTCGTGGTGGTGGCGGGCCGGGCGACGCACGCGGTCGTACGGACCAGCCGCTCCCCCATGACCAACCTTCATCTCGGCGGCGAGCGCGGCGACCTCGACGCGGTCAGGGCCGCGGTCGAGGCCGCGGGCGGCAGCTGGGCCGCCGCCCTGGCCGTGTGCGAGCGGGCCGCCGCCTGCTTCCCCGACACGCAGTGCGTGGGCGTCGATCTGCTGCCCTCCACCGGCTGGCGGCGCTTCGCCGTCTGCGAGGTCAACGCCTTCGGTGACCTGCTGCCGCGCCTGACGGGCCTGCCTGGCAGCGGCGCCGAGAACCTGGACACCTATGCGGCGCAGGTCGCCGCCGTATTGCCGAACAGAACAAGGAACCACCGTGCCGACGCTGCCCACTGACTCCGCCCCGCACCCGCCGGGAGCCGAACCCGACATGAACCGGATCGTGGGCAGCCACGATCTGCTGCTCGTGACCCTGGACACCCTGCGCCACGACGTCGCGGTGGAACTGGCGGCGGCCGGGCGCATTCCGCACCTGGCCCGCCATCTGCCCGGCGGCGTATGGGAGAAGCGGCATGCCCCGGGGAGCTTCACGTACGCCTCCCACCAGGCGATGTTCGCCGGGTTCCTCCCGACTCCCGCCGCCCCGGGCCCGCATCCGCGGCTGTTCGCGGCACGCTTCGCGGGCAGTGAGACCACGGAGGACGGCACCTTCGTCTTCGACACCCCCGATCTGGTCTCCGGGCTCGCCGGCGCCGGCTACCGCACGGTGTGCATCGGCGGCGTCGGTTTCTTCAACAAGCGGGGGCCGCTCGGCTCGGTCCTCCCCGACCTGTTCCAGGAGAGCCACTGGGAGCCCACTTTCGGTGTCGCGTCCCCCACCTCGTTCGAGGAACAGGTGGCCCGCGCCGAGCGGGTGGTAGCGGAACTCCCCGAGGAGCAGCGGCTGTTCCTGTTCGTCAATGTGGCCGCCCTGCACCAGCCCAACTGGTTCCACCGGCACGGCGCCACCCCCGAGGCGGGCGACTCCCGCGACACCCACGCCGCCGCGCTGGAGTACATCGACCGCCACATCGGCCGGCTCTTCGCGGCCGCGAGCAGCCGCCGCCGGTGCTTCGCCATCGTCTGCTCGGACCACGGCACGGCCTACGGCGACGACGGATACACCGGTCACCGCCTCGGTCACGAAGCCGTCTGGACCGTGCCCTACGCCCATTTCATCCTCGAGCCGGGGGCCGCCCGATGACCATCGCCACACCCGCCGTCAGGCCGTACCAGAGTTACGTCTACGCCTACCCGCACAAGACGGCGTACCGCCCACTCGGCGAACACCCCTCCGGGCGGCCCCTGCTCAGCGAGCTGTGGGCGCCGGAGCGCAAGGACGCGCTCTCCCTGTACGTCCACATACCGTTCTGCGAGGTCCGCTGCGGATTCTGCAATCTGTTCACCCGGATCGGCGCGCCCGAAGAGCTGACGACGCGCTACCTCGACGCGCTGGACCGTCAGGCCACCGCGGTCCGCGACGCGCTGGGCGACGAGGGGCCGGTACGTTTCGCCGCCGCGGCCTTCGGCGGCGGTACGCCGACCTTCCTGACTGCGTCCGAGCTGGAGCGGCTCTGCGACATCGCGGAGAAGCGGATGGGCGCCGATCTCCGGTCCGTTCCACTGTCCGTCGAGACCTCGCCCTCCACGGCGACGGCGGACCGGCTGGCCGTTCTCGCCGAACGGGGAGCCACCCGGGTGAGCATCGGTGTGCAGAGCTTCGTGGACGACGAGGCCCGCGCCGCGGTCCGCCCGCAGCGCCGGGCCGATGTGGAGGCGGCCCTCGGCCGCATCCGCGATGCCCGCATCCCGGTCCTCAACATCGATCTGATCTACGGCATCGACGGCCAGACCGAGGACACCTGGCGCGCTTCACTGGACGCCGCGCTGGCCTGGCGTCCCGAGGAGCTGTACCTCTACCCGCTGTACGTACGCCCGCTGACAGGCCTCGACCGTATCGGCGCCGCGACACCGCCCGGGACCGAGGCCGCGGCGGACGCCGCCTGGGACGAACAGCGGCTGCGGCTCTACCGGGCCGGGCGCGACCATCTCCTCGCCGAGGGCTACGAGCAGGTGTCGATGCGGATGTTCCGCCGGGCCGACGCCCCACACGAGGGCCCGGACGACTACGCCTGCCAGACCGACGGGATGATCGGTCTCGGCTGCGGCGCCCGTTCGTACACCTCGTCCCTGCACTACTCCTTCGGCTACGCGGTGGAGATGCGGGAGATCCGGGGCATCATCGACGGCTTCACGACGACGGAGGACTTCTCCCGGGCCGAGGTGGGACGGTACGTCGACGGCGACGAGGCGCGCAGGCGCCACCTGTTGCAGTCCCTTCTCCAGGCCGACGGGCTGGAGCGCGCGGAGTACCGCGCGCGGTTCGGCACGAACCCGTACGACGACTTCTCGGCCGAGCTGGACCGCTTCGCGGCGCGCGGCTGGCTGGCGGGGCCGGTGGGCAACGGCCTGCTCCGCCTCTCCCCGGAGGGACTGGCTCATTCCGACGCGCTGGGCCCGGAGCTGTTCTCCCCCGCTGTACGGGCCGCGATGGCCGCGTACGAAGTGAAGTGAGCCCTTCCATGGACCTGACGATCCTCTACCGGGGCCCGCTGGCCTCGTGCGACTACGCCTGTCCGTACTGCCCGTTCGCCAAGCGGCGCGATACTCCTGGGCAACTGCGCACCGACCGCGCCGCCCTGGAACGCTTCACCGCGTGGGCGGCGGCGCAGACGGGCGACCGGCTGTCGGTGCTCTTCACACCGTGGGGCGAGGGGCTGGTCCGGTCCTGGTACCGCCGGGCGCTGGTCGAGCTCTCGCGGCTGCCGCACATCGGCCGGGTCGCCATCCAGACCAACCTCAGCTGCCGTACCGGCTGGCTGGCGGACGCCGACCTAGACAAGGTGGCGCTGTGGTGCACGTACCACCCGGGCCAGACTCCGTACGAACGGTTCCTCGGCAAGTGCCGTGACCTCGCAGAACTCGGTGTCCGTCACAGCGTCGGGATCGTCGGACTCGACGCTCACCTCGACGAGGCACGGCGGCTGCGAGCGGCGCTGTCCGACGAGGTCTATCTCTGGGTCAACGCCGCCGAAGGGCACACCTATACGGACGAGGAGGCGGGCCGCTGGACGGCCCTGGACCCCCTGTTCCCGTACAGCCGGCACCCCCACACCTCGGCCGGGCTGCCCTGTCGGACCGGTGAGTCGGTCATCTCGGTGGACGGCGACGGCACGGTGCGGCGGTGCCACTTCGTCCGCGCGGAGCTCGGCAATCTCTACGACGGGAGTTACCGCAGGTCCTTGGGCCCGCGCGGCTGTCCCCTCGCCGTCTGCGACTGCCATATCGGCTATGTGCACCTGGAGACGCTGCCGCTGTACGACGTCTTCGCGGGCGGCGTACTGGAACGGATACCGTCCCGGCGTGCTCTCCCTGTTCTGGAGCGTGCGCTAGAGCGGCAGTAGGTCCGGGCGCTTGGCCTCGACGTGGTCGCCTGACGATTCGCCGCGCAGCCGTCGCCCGATCCAGGGGACCAGATACTCGCGGGCCCAGTGGATGTCGTCGCGCCGGTCGTCGAGCGGGCGGCGCAGGGCCTGCGGCGGCCATGCCTGGTCGGGGTCGGCGGGCACCTCGATGCCGAGGACCTGGGCGGCGCGGAGCGCGACCCTGGTGTGCCCCTCGGGCGACAGATGCAGCCGGTCGTCGTCCCAGGCCCGGCGGTCCTGCACGGAACGCAGCGACCACAGGTCGAGGACCGGGCAGTCGTAGCGGTCGGCGATGGAGCGCACATGGGCGGTGTAGGTGGCGATCTTGCCCCGGAGGTGGCGCAGCACCGGCATGTGGCGGGGGTCGAAGCCGGTGGTGATCATGACGGTGCCGACCGCGCCGGCCAGTTCGGCGACGGCGCGCTCGAAGCGCTCGGCCACGTCGTCGGGGTCGCTGCCCGGCCGGAGGATGTCGTTGCCGCCCGCGCAGAAGCTCACGAGGTCGGGTGCCAGTTCCTTGGCTCGCGGGACCTGTTCCTCGACGATCTGGTCGAGGAGCCGTCCGCGTACGGCGAGATTGGCGTACCGGAAATTGCCGTGCCGCGATGCGGTGAGGCCCGCCCCCTCGTCGGATACCGGGAGCTGATCCGCCAGCAGCACAGCGAACCGGTCCGCCCAGCCGACAAAGGTTCCATCGGGGCCGGGGTCGCCGACGCCCTCGGTGAAGCTGTCGCCAATCGCCGCGTACGACCCTATGACGCTCTTGACGCCCATGACGTCCTGGAGACCGCGCTGATTGAGTTTCGAATCGTCTGCCACAAGGACTTATCCTGCACCTACGAATGTGACCTACGCGACCGTAATAAGGGGTTGACGGGTCGTGAGATAGACCACCCGGTCAGTTTTTGGTAAAGCCGGAATAAGTGGCGGCCCCCGCAGAACCGGTGAGAACGCGAAGAAGGGCGGTGCGCCGCCGGCGCACCGCCCTTCTTCACTGCTGCTCGTCTCAGATGGAGACGCCGTGCTGACGCAGGTACGAGACCGGGTCGACGTCCGAGCCGTAGCTCGGGCCGGTGCGGACCTCGAAGTGGAGGTGCGGGCCGCTCGAGTTGCCGGTGGAACCGGAGAGGCCGATCTGCTGGCCGCCGGTGACGGTCTCGCCGACCGACACGTTGAGCGAGGTCTGGTGGGCGTACTGGGAGTACATGCCGTCCTCGTGCTTGATGACGACCTCGTTGCCGTACGAACCGCTCCAGCCGGCCGAGACCACGGTGCCGGGGCCGATGGCCCGGACGCTGGTGCCGGAGGCGGCCTGGAAGTCCGCACCGGTGTGGTAGCCACTGGACCACATCGAGCCGGAGGCGCGGTACGGCGTGGTGACGGTGGCGTCGGCCACGGGGGTCGTCCAGCCGGAGCTGTTGCTCTCCGAGGCGCCGGTGGCGGCGCTGGTGTTCGTCGAGGCGGCCGACTCGGCGGAGGAGGAGGCCGAGTTGGAGGACGTGTCCGCCTTCGGGGCCGCGGCCTTGGAAGCGGTGGCCTTGGGGGCAGCGGCCTTGGGAGCAGCGGCCTTGGGAGCAGCGGCCTTGGGAGCAGCGGCCTTGGGAGCAGCGGCTTCGGCGGAGCCGGACGCCTTGGCGCCGAGCGTGAGTTCGGTGCCGGGGAAGATCAGGCCCGGGTTCTCGCCGACGACCTCGCGGTTGTCCTTGTACAGCTTCTGCCAGCCGCCCTTGATCTTCTGCTCGGCGGCGATCTTCGACAGATAGTCGCCGGCGGCCACGGAGTACGTCTTCGGGGCGGTCTTGGACACGGCGGCGGGCGCGGTGTGCGCAGCGGCGACCGAGGCTGCCGCGGGCTTGGCGGCGGGCGCGGCCTGCTCCGCGGCGTGCGCTCCGGTGGCGCCGATCAGCGGAAGAGCGAGGACTGCGCCGCCGGTCCCGGCGGCGAAGATGCCGCGGGCGATCGGGCTGGACTTCGGACGACGGTGCTTACCCTGTGCGGGCATGGGGGAATTCCTCTCCGGCGCCTGCGAGGTGAGCTGTCGGGTTCGGGCTGGAGATGCCCGGTCGCGCTGGCGCGACTTCACCCCGAGCCGTTCCGGATTGCTCCGGACCAGCGGCTTACCTGGGTCCCCCGCTCCTGCCACGCGTGAGTGGGTGCGGATTCCGGGCGGCGGCAGGATTAGGCGGTCCGTCCGGATTGACGGTGACCGTAAGCGAGTAAGGACGGCCGGAACAAGCCATGTCCGACGCACCGGAATGCGAGATTCAATTCCGGCGCGGATTTCCGGTCACACTGCGTGGATTACGGATCTTGGCATTCCGTGCGGGGGGCGGAATGCCCGTCGGCCGGGCCACCACGCACCGTCACGGATATGATCCCGCTCACCAGTCGACCACCATCTCCCCCATAAGCAGGGCATGTTCTGCTAAATGCACCAATACGGACATGCCCCGATCACGGCGTACGGCGGAGCCTCAGCACCCTCGCGTCGAGATCGCCCCGGAGCCCGGTATCCACACCCTGATGGAGCAGCACCGAACCCTCGTACACCGCACCGGTGTCGAGGCACATGTACCTCGCCGAGGGGTCGAGCCCGCGCAGGCGAAGCGCAGGGGGTCGCTCCCCGTACCTCTGTGCCTCCAAGTACATGAGGACGACGACGTCCTGCCCGTACACGTACTGGACCGCACTGAGCCCGCCGCGTGGAGGCCGCAGCCGGTACAGCGCGCCCCGCTGCACGACCGGTCGGATCTCCTTGTACAGCGCCACCCAGCCCCTTGCCTCGGCCAGCTCCTCCTCGCTCCATTCGGTGAGGTCGCCGCCGACGCCGAGCACTCCGGCCATGGCACTGACGAACCGGAATCCCAGTGAGCTCACCCGGCCGTTGAGCTGGGTGTTCGGGCTGTCCGTCACCCAGGCCGCCATCACCCGCGCCGGATGGATCTGCCCGAAGCCCTCCTGGATGGCGAGCCGGTCCAGCGGGTCGGTGTTGTCCGACGTCCACACCTGGTCCGTGCGGGAGAGGATGCCCAGATCGATCCGGCCTCCGCCGCCCGAGCAGGACTCGAAGGCGACGCCCGGATGTGCCGCACGCAGCTGGTCGAGCAGCCCGTACAAGGCCTCCACGTGCTCGACCCACAGCTTCTGCGGATACTCCTCGCCGGGCCAGCCCGCATCCGTGAAACACCGGTTGAAGTCCCATTTCACATAGTCGACGGGGGCGCCGGAAAGCAGGGTGTCCAGCTGTTCCCAGAGGTACGCCCGCACATCGGGCCTGGCCAGGTTGAGCACCAGCTGATTGCGGAATTCGGTGCGGGTCCGTCCGGGATGGTGCTGCACCCACTCCGGATGGGCGCGGTAGAGATCGCTGTCGGCGTTGACCATTTCCGGCTCGACCCAGATGCCGAACCGCATCCCGAGCCGGTGCACTTCCTCTGCGAGCGGTTTCAGACCGCCGGGAAAGCGCGCCGGGTTCGGTGTCCAGTCGCCGAGCCCGGCGCGGTCGCTGGTGCGCCGGCCGAACCACGCGTCGTCCACGACGAACAGCTCGACGCCCAGGCCGGCGGCCCGCTCGGCGAGCGCCCGCTGCTGCGGCTCGGAGACGTCGAAGCCGGTCGCCTCCCAGGAGTTGTAGAGCACCGGCCGCAGGGCCTCGGCATCGGGGATCACCCGGGCCAGCTGCCAGGCGTGCCAGGCCCGGCTCGCGCCGCCGAAGCCCCCGGCGCTCCACAGGCCCGCGAAGAGCGGTGTGGTGTACGACTCACCGGGGGCGAGGCGCAGCAGTCCGGACTCGTCGTGGCCCGCGCCGCCGGTGATCTGCACGAGGCCGTCGGGGAGCTGCTGCACCGCGATGCGCCAGGAACCGGACCAGCCGAGCGCGCAGCCGTACACCTCGCCGTGCTGCTCGGTGGCTGCCCCGTCCGCGTCGAGGGCCACCCAGGGAAGGTGCTGGTGCCCGGTGTGGCCGCGCCGGCTGGAGAGAATGTGTTCGCCGTACGTGAGCTCCGCGCGTACGAGCCGCGACTCCGCCGCCCAGCGGCCGTGCAGCCGACTCAGTCGCCAGCCGTCCCGGGCGGGCAGTGTCCAGGCGGCGGCGTCGGCGCGGAGCAGTTCCAGGGACGGGCGGCCACGGCCGGTGTGGGCGACGGTGGCCCAGCGTTCGATCACATCGGAGTCGTCCCGCATGCGGTAGTGCAGGGTGAGGCAGAGAGCGTGTACGGCGTCGGTGAAGCGGAGGCGGAGCTCGTCCCCTTCCACCACAGCGTCCGCGAACACCCACTGCGTGCCCCTGACCCCGCCGCCCCGCACTGAGAGTGCCGGGCGGACGAACCGGGGCCCGCCCTCGACGGGGTACTCCTCCCTGCCGTCGAGCGAGGACTCGAAGGGCCGCTCCGGGGCCGGGGGCAGGGCGGCCAGGGCCTCTGCCGCGGCCAGGGAGATGCGCGGGCCCCAGTGCAGATGCAGCAGTTCGTCCCGGTCCGTGAGGTGCAGCGCGTAGCTTCCGGTCGCTCCGCCGAGCAGCCAGGTCCGGCCCTCGTCGCCTGTCTCGATCATGCCGCCCCCAGATTCGAACAGTTCCGCACATCATCGAGCGTGCGCGCCGCGTGGGCAACGGTGCCGCACGGAACGGCGACCTCCGGGGCAAGATGATTGCCTGGGGAATCAATGTCGTATCGTCACGACCGTGCCCTCGTCGGCGAGCAGCGCCGACGCCAGACACTCCAGGAGTCACCGTGACGCAGCAGCTGCCGCAGGTCCCGTTGTCGCACACTGAGCTGACCGGTGTACGCAACTTCCGTGACGTCGGGGGCCTGCCGGCCACGGACGGCCGCCGGGTGCGGTTCGGGCGGCTCTACCGCAGCGGTCACCTGGCGCACGCCACCGAGCAGGACGCGGCGTTCCTCGACGGGCTCGGCCTGCACACGATCTTCGACTTCCGCAACGCCGCCGACCACAAGCTCGACGGCCACGACGTGGAGCTGACAGGCGTCCGCAACGTCAACATTCCGCTCTCCGACCCGGCTGACGGCGCCGAGTTCTGGCGGCTGGTCCGCGACGGCAACATCGAGCAGCTGCGCTCGATCCTCGCGGACGGCAAGGGGGCGGACCGCATGATCGCCTCGTACCGCTCGATCATCAAGGACCGCACCGGCGAGCACAGCCGGGTGCTGCACGCCCTGGCCGAGGACAGTGTCCCCGCCCTGATGCACTGCGCCGCGGGCAAGGACCGGGCGGGGCTCTCCATAGCGGTGTCGCTGCTCGCCGTCGGCGTGGAGCGCGAGGCCATCGAGGCGGACTACCTGATGTCCAACGACGCCCACCGCCGGTACAAGGTGAAGCGCAGCGACACCTCGGCGGTCGGGATGTCCGACGAGGTCATGGAGCTCCTGAACCCGCTCTTCGGTGCGCACGCCGAATATCTGGCGGCGGCCTTCAGCACCATCGATGAGACCTGGGGCGGCACAGAGCGCTACCTCACCGAGGGGCTGAAGCTCTCCCCCGAGACCCGTGACCGGCTGCGGGAGCGCCTCACCGAGGAGGCGTGACCGCTCCTCGTCAGCCCTTGCCGGCCACCTCGAACAGCAGATAGAGGAAGGCCGCGAAGACGTGCCCGGCGACCAGGTAGGCGACGAGCCGGATCACCACACCGCGGGGAAACTTCCGCTCCTGCGCCTCGTAGTTCTTCCGGGACCTCGGGCTGAGCGGATCGTAGTGCTCTGAATCGGACATGACAGTCCCTCTTTCGGTGTCGGGGCCGGCCTTCCGGTGTCGGGGTCAGCGGCGGTGGAGTCCGCTGCCCAGACAGAGTTCGGCCGCCGGGCTCTGCAGCAGTGTGTGGACGAAGAGCAGCTCCGCGCCGCCGCGGTCGGCGGCGGCGATCCGGTGCGGGGTGAGCGAGTCGAAGTGCGCGCTGTCCCCGGGTTCGAGGTCGTGCACGGTCTCGCCGAGGCCGACCCTCAGCCGCCCCTCCAGCACGTACAGCCACTCCTCGCCGGGGTGGACGCGCACCAGATCGCCCTGTGCGCCGTACGGCACCCGGACGCGGAGCGACTGCATGGCCCGGCCGGAACCGCCGGCCTCGCGGTACATCCAGCCGTCGGCCTCGGCGCCCGTGAACGGGCCACCGCGGACGATCGCGTCACGTTGGGCCGGGGCCTCCCCGAGAAGCTCGGAAACCGTCGTACCGTAGACGCGGGCAAGACCCAGCAGCATGGGCAGCGAGGGCTGCCGGCGGCCGGTTTCCAGCCGGGAGAGATGGGCGGGTGAGAGCCCCGCCCGCTGGGCGGCGGTCTCCAGGGTGAGGCCACGGCTGCGGCGCAGGTCGCGCAGGCGCGGAGCGACCCCGGGCAGTTCGTCGGCTGCCCCTCCGTCAGGAGGATTCATGCCTCCATTAGGCCAGGATCTTTCCTCTGAGGCAAACTTTTTGCCTCAGAGGCAAACCCCCGGCTCAGCGGTTGGCGACGGCCTGTTTCACCAGGGTCCTGCCGAAGTCCCACATCAGCCCGCCCCCGCTGTGCGCGTCGTCCATCACCGCCGTGAAGGCGCTCACGAACCGGTCCACCTCCGGCTCGCCGATGACCAGCGGCGGGATCAGCTTGATCACTTCCAGATGGTCCCCGGACACCTGGGTGAGAATCCGGTGCTTCTGCAGCAGCGGCACCACGACCATCTGCGCGAAGAGCCCCTTGCGGGCCGCCTGGAGCATGGTCCAGCGGCTGCGGAGCTTCAGTGAGGACGGCCGGCCGAATTCGATGCCGATCATCAGTCCGCGCCCGCGCACCTCGTGCAGCAGCTCGTAGCGGCCGACGAGCGCGGCCAGCCGCTCACGCAGCAGATCACCGGTGCGGCGGGCGTTCGCCACCGTCTCCTCGTCCTCCATCACCGCGAGGACGGCGAGACCGGCCGCCATGGCCTGCGCGTTGGAGCCGAAGCTCGCCGAGTGGACGAGGACCCGGTCCATGGACGAGTAGACACGCTTGAAGATCCAGTCCTTGCCGAGCGTCGCCCCGACCGGCACATAGCCGCCGGAGAGCGCCTTCGCGACACAGACCAGGTCGGGCTCGACGCCGTCCTCGTGCTGGTACGCGTAGAAGTCACCGGTCCTGCCGAGGCCCGTCTGCACCTCGTCCACGATGAGCAGCGCCTTGTGCCGGTGCAGCAGCTCCTGCGCGGCACGCAGGAAGCCGGGCGGCGAGGCGTGCACCCCCTTGCCCTGGATCGGCTCCACGACGAGCCCCGCGACGTCGCCGCGCTTCAGCTCGCGCCGCAGTGCGTCCAGATCGCCGAGCTCGATCGCGGTGTCCGGCAGCAGCGGCGCGAAGCCGTCCCGGAAGCCCGCCTCGCCGTTGACCGAGAGGGAACCGGTGGTCAGACCGTGGAAGGCGTGCGTGCAGTACAGAATCCTGGGCTTCCCGGTGGCGTACCTGGCGAACTTCAGGGCCGTTTCGACGGCCTCCGTACCGCTGTTGCCGAAGAACACCCGGTCCAGGTGCGGGCTGTGGGCGAGCAGCTTCTCGGCCAGCAGGCCGGGGAGCGGCTGGCAGTCGAAGCGGGTGAGGTCGGCCAGCGAGGCGTCGAGGACGTCGTGCAGCGCCTTGCGTACGACAGGGTGGTGCCGGCCGAGCCCCATCACCCCGAAGCCGGCGAGCATGTCGAGGTAGTCGTTGCCTTCCGCGTCCCAGAAGTACGCGCCCTCGGCCCGTTCGTAGACCTTGTCGAAGCCGATCGTACGGAGCATGCGCGGCAGCTGGTGGTTGAGGTGCTTGGTGTGCAACTCGTAGCGCTCGCCGCCGCGTTCGGCGAGGAGCCGTGCCAGATCGAAGCCCTTGGGCCCGTCGTCCTTCATGCCCCGCTCTCCTTCAGTACCGGTTGCTCCGCCTTCGTCCGCCCGGCGGCGAAGAAGGCGCTGATCTGTCCGGCGATCTCCACCGGTGTGAGTCCGATGTCGGCGAGCACCTCGCCTCGTCCGGCGTGGGCGAGGAACTGCTCGGGGATGCCGAACGTCCGCAGCGGTACGTCGACCCCGGCATCGCGCATCGCCTGTCCGACGGCCCAACCGACGCCGCCGCTCCGGCTGTTGTCCTCCACGACGGCCACCAGCCGGTGGTCCGCGGCGAGCGGGGCGAGCTGCTCGTCGACCGGCTTCACCCAGCGCGGGTCGACGACCGTGCAGCGGATGCCGGCCCCCGCGAGCAGGTCGGCGGCCTGGAGACAGACCTGGGCGAGCACACCGACCGCCACCAGCAGCACATCGGGATCGTCGGCGCGGTGCAGGAGATCCATGCCGCCGATCCTTCCGACGGCCGGAATCGGCTCCCCCACGCATTCCTTGGGGAATCTGAGCACGGTCGGGGCGTCGTCCACGTCGACGGCTTCGCGCAGTTGCGCGCGGAGCTGGTCGGCATCGCGCGGGGCGGCGATCCGCAGCCCGGGGACGACCTGGAGCACCGACATGTCCCACATGCCGTTGTGCGAGGGTCCGTCGGCCCCGGTGACTCCGGCCCGGTCGAGGACGAAGGTCACGCCGCACCGGTGCAGGGCGACATCCATCAGCAGCTGGTCGAAGGCCCGGTTGAGGAAGGTCGCGTAGACGGCGACGACGGGGTGGAGTCCGCCGGTGGCCAGGCCCGCCGCCGAGACGGCCGCGTGCTGCTCGGCGATGCCCACGTCCCAGATCCGGCCGGGGAACGCCTCGGCGAACTTGGTGAGTCCTACGGGGTGCAGCATGGCCGCGGTGACGGCGACGATGTCGGGCCGCTCGGCCCCGATCGCGGCGATCTCGTCGCCGAAGACGGAGGTCCAGGAAGGGCCGGCGGGGACGGCGAGGGGTTCGCAGGTGAGCGGGTCCATCACGCCGACGGTGTGGAAGCGGTCGGCGTCGTCACAGAGCGCGGGCGGGTAGCCCCGCCCCTTCTCGGTGATGCAGTGCACGAGCACCGGTCCGTGGAAACGTTTCGCGCGGCTCAGCGCGGACTCGACGGCGGCGGTGTCGTGTCCGTCGACCGGGCCGACGTACTTGAGGCCCAGGTCCTCGAACATGCCCTGCGGGGCGAAGGTGTCCTTGAACCCCTTCTTGGCGCCGTGCAGCGAACCATAGAGCGGCGGCCCGATGACGGGGGTCTGCCGAAGGAGGTCCTTGCCCCAGGCCAGGAAGCGCTCGTAGCCGTCGGTCGTACGGAGGGTGGCGAGGTGGTCGGCCACACCACCGATGGTCGGGGCGTACGAGCGCTCGTTGTCGTTCACCACGATGATCAGCGGGCGGTCCTCGGCGGCCGCGATGTTGTTCAGCGCCTCCCAGGCCATGCCGCCGGTGAGTGCGCCGTCCCCGATGACCGCGACGACATGGTGAGGTCGCTCCAGTACCTCGTTGGCCTTGGCCAGACCGTCGGCCCAGCCGAGGACGGTGGAGGCGTGGGAGTTCTCGATGACGTCGTGTTCGGACTCCTCGCGGGACGGGTAGCCGGACAGGCCGCCCTTCCCACGCAGCTTGGAGAAGTCCTGGCGCCCGGTGAGGAGCTTGTGCACGTAACTCTGGTGCCCGGTGTCCCACAGAATGCGGTCCACGGGCGAGTCGAAGACCCGGTGCAGGGCGATGGAGAGTTCCACCACCCCGAGGTTGGGTCCGAGGTGGCCACCTGTCCTGGACACCGCGCGGACCAGGAACGTCCTGATTTCGGCGGCGAGTTCGTCGAGTTCCGGTCCACTCAGTGCCTTGAGATCCTGTGGCCCCTTGATGGAATCCAGAAGCGTCACGCTCGGGCCCCTCTCCGGTCCGGTTTTCAGCTCACGGTCACAGCCGCAACCCCCGACGGGGTCCCTGCCTCCTCCATACCGTCGGCGATCTTCAGGGCTTCTTCGATGAGGGTCTCGACGATCTTCGACTCCGGGACGGTCTTGATGACCTCGCCCTTCACGAAGATCTGCCCCTTGCCGTTGCCGGACGCCACACCCAGGTCCGCCTCACGGGCCTCACCCGGACCATTGACAACACAGCCCATCACCGCGACCCGCAGCGGGACCTCCATACCCTCAAGACCCGCACTGACCTGGTCCGCCAGCTTGTACACATCCACCTGCGCACGCCCGCACGACGGACACGACACGATCTCCAGACGACGCTGCTTCAGATTCAGCGCCTCAAGGATCTGAAGCCCGACCTTGACCTCCTCGGCCGGCGGCGCCGACAGCGACACCCGGATCGTGTCCCCGATGCCCTCCGACAGCAGCGCACCGAACGCCACCGC
>NZ_JBHUUV010000012.1:0-182750 GCF_042670885.1 Streptomyces sp. NPDC057136 | reverse complement strand
CCGCAGGGACATCGGGCGGGTGCGGTAACGCGGCAGCGGACGCGGCCCGAGCCCGCCATAGTCAGGCGTGAGTGGTTCGGCGCCTTCCGGGTGGGTGGTCATCTCGGCCTTGGCCTGGAGGACGTAGGCCAGGCCGCGGTCTTCCAGGCCACGGCGGAAGTCGGCGTTCGCACCGTAGCCGGTGTCCGCGACCAGCGCGGCGGGCCGCAGACCTGTCTCGTTGAGTTCGTCGAGCATGTCCAAAGCGAGCTGCCACTTGGGGCGGTGGTGTTCGGTGTCGGGGATCCGACAGCGTTCCCGCCGGCCGGCGGCCTCGGGACCGTCCTCGCCCAACTACAAGCCCGCCTACCGTCACACGACGACACCTGCACAGATCAACTCTGACAGTTATTCAGACACAGGCCCCGGGCCGGACCGAGAACTGTCAGATCGGTGTCTTCGCCGCCTACGCCACGACACGCGGTCACGCCCTGGTCGACCGCGAGCTCTATCTGCCCAGGTCCTGGACCGAAGACCGTGAGCGCTGCCGAGCGGCCCGGATCCCCGACGAGCGTGACTTCACCGCCAAGAACGACCTCGCCCGGGCCATGATCCTGCGAGCCCTGGACTCCCCGCTCGCCCTCTCCTGGGTCACCGCGGATTCCGCCTAAGGCGCCCGGCGGACTGTTCGAATGGTGGTGGCGGGGCGGGTGCCGAGAGGGACGCCTCTCGTGGACCAGTTCCGACGAGGACTCGTGTGAGACCGAGCGCCTCTCGGCGCCTCCCCGGCCACCACCGAAAAGCGCGCTGACTGTCGCGTGGATGCCGGACGAACGCCTGTGTCCAACCTGGTAGGCCGATGGCTCTTGGAAGAGCGGCGACGTCCGACGTCTTCGCCTCGGCCAGCTCGTGTCGTGGCGGGTTGCGTGGGCGCCGGACGGACGCCTATTACTTACCCGGCCTGGCGCCCGAATGTAGATCGTGCGGCGTCCAGAGTCCTCGCAAACCACCATGGCGAGGTGGTGGGTGTTGTCGCCCGTGGGCGCCGGACGGGTGCCCAACAGCATCCCGGCGATATCGCCCGTCTGGAGACAGGCGGCGTCCGACGCCTCCGGGGGGGGCAACACCGATTGCACGATCACTCGTTGGTGTTGGTGGTGCGAGCCGGTCGCACGGTGACCTCTTGATACGCCCGAGCCGTCTGAGCTCCCGCATATACCGAGGCCCGTGGGACGAGCTGGTGCCACGAAAAGCTACTGAGGTGGCGGACCGGTCAGCAAGGCTGAGTCCTGGGATTAGGTCGCTGCGTAGTCCCGCATGAGCTCGTGACCAGCACAAACAGCAACAAGGGGAGGGAATTTACCTTGATCTACTGCGGAATCGACTGGGCGGAACGCACGCACGACGTCGCCCTCGTCGACGACAGCGGCCAGCTGCTGGCCAAGCGGCACATCACCGACGACGCGGCCGGCTACAAGATCCTGCTCAACCTGCTCGCCGAGTACGGCGACACCGAGGAGGATCCGATCCCGGTCGCGATCGAGACGTCCCGCGGCCTGCTCGTGGCGGTGCTGCGGACCGGCAAACGGCGGGTGTTCGCGATCAACCCGATGGCCGCCGCCCGCTACCGCGACCGGACCTCCGTCTCGCGCAAGAAGTCCGCCCGGCGACGCCCTGGTCCTCGCCAACGTCCTGCGGACCGACATGCACGCTCACCGGACATTACCGAACGACAGCGAACTCGCCCGCGCGATCGCCGTTCTGGCCCGTGCGCAACAGGACGCGACCTGGAACCGTCAGCAGATCTCCAACCAGCTCCGCTCCCTGTTGCGCGAGTACTACCCAGCCGCTCTGGCAGCCTTCGAGCCGTGGCAGAACGGCCTCTGCCGCCCCGCGACACACGAACTCGTCAAGCTCGCGCCCACCCCCGCCCGGGCCGCACGGCTGACCCGCACCCAGCTCCAGGCCGCCCTGAAACGAGCCGGCCGCAAGCGCGGCATTGAAGCCGAAGCCGAGCGACTCCGGGAGGTCTTCCGCGCCGACTGGGCCGGATTCAGCGAGGTAACGCGCCGTGTATGCAGGCCAGCAGGGGCACGCGCTGGGTGTCAGAGGCGGGTGCCAAGATCTCCGGATGGCCGCCGAATCCTTCACCTTCCAGCAGCTCACCACGCCCAGTGACGTCACCCCCCAGCTCAGACGCGCCCTTGCCGAGTGCTGGACCGAGGTCACCAACGCAGGCGGCGCGGCTGGCTTCCCTTTCCCGCCTGTCGATGCCGCCACAGTGATTCCGGCCCTCGACCGCGTTATTGCTCTGCTTTCCCCAGACACCAGCCGGCTTCTTACGGCGACGATGGACGGGGAACTCGTGGGCTGGCTCAATGTCCGTCGCGACCCGTTCGAACTGATCGCACACTGGGGCACTCTCCATCACGTCCAGACCCGAACCGACGTACGCGGGCGCGGCATCGGCCGCGCCCTCATGCATGAAGTACGCAAGATCACCCGGGACGAGATGGGCCTGGAGCAGCTGCACCTCGCTGCCCGCGGCGACGCTGGCCTGGAAGACTTCTACGGGCGGCTCGGCTGGAAGGAAATCGGTCGGTGGCCAGGCGCCCTCCGGCTTGCCCCAGGCGACGATCGAGACGAGATCCTCCTGATCCTCGCCCCACTCTGAGGCAGTGCTCGGCTACGAACCGCTCGCCACCCTCCGGCAACCAAGACGCTCAGAGTGGCCAAGTGGAGCGCTCAGCCACATCATCGATGTGACCGAGCACTTGAGTTGGCACCATCCGCCGGATGACGTACTCAGTACGGGGTGGTGCTCAGGGGGCGCGGAAGTCCTTCGCGTCCGGGTACGTCACGTGGGTGCAGCCGCGCCGCTTCGTGATGTCGTCAACGTACGCGCGGAACAAGACCGACATCGTCTGGGGGCCGATCACGTTGTCATAGGTGTAGCTGGAGCTGAGGGTGTGCAGGGCGGGCTTGCCATCGCAGTTGGAGGAGGCCCACCACGCGCCGCTTGTGTGTCCGGCCGTTCCCGCTGTGATGATCTTGTCCTCGCCGCCGATGCCGTCGTATCCCACCGTGCGCGCCTCTACGCCGAAGTAGGAGACGGTGCGCAGCCACCAAGGTGAGTGAGTGAGCGCACTGCGTGCGTAATCGCGCTCGTCGTCGTGCAAGCCGTCGGCGATACGGCCCACCTGGTCGGGGCTGACCGCTAGAAGGCAGCTTTCGATGGGGTACGCGTCCCGGGCAGGCACCGTGAGGGCACGGTCGGGCAGCCGGCCTTGCCCTCGCTCCTTGATGTGTCGGGCAAACCAGCGGCATGAACCGTCCGCCGCCTGCGCGTGCGGAGGTCAGACGGTACGGACGCCAACTGGTGGTCAGGCAGGGCGGGCAGCTGGGTCTGGCAGCCGATCCGGTCGGTGAGCTCCTCGGCGGCCGAGCGGGCGATGTGGGCGAGGCGCTCACGGTCCGTTGCGGAGACGTCCTCGTAGTCGGCGCGGGCAGTAACGTTCAGCAGCTTCGGGGCCGTCGCGCGGCTGCCAAATCTGCCGGCACCGGTCCCTCCCGACAAGGCCGTGCGCGGCGGGGGCCGGGCAGTCAGCGCGCCGCAGTGCCCGGGTCGAGCAGGGCGGGCGGAGCGTCGTTCTTCTCGTGCGCGGCCAGATCGACACCGGGGGCGACGATGGTGTCGATCGCGCGTCGTGTACGTCGGCGGAGAGCGCGGTGTCGGCGGCGGCGAGCTGCAAGTGCAGCTGGTCCAGTGTGCGGGGCCCATGAGCGCGCTGGTCACGGCGGGGTGCGCGGTCACGAAGCCGAGTGCGAGCTGGATCATCGTCAGGCCGGCCTCGTCGGCGACCTCAGCCAGTTGCTCGACGGCATCGAGCCTGGCCCACATCCGCCCTGGTCAGAGGCCACTCCGCCGCAGCGGCAGGAGGCGCAGCGGCGGGTAAGCCGCCACGCGGTCCCGGCGAGTGCGGCCAGGGCGAGTGCGGCGGCGGGCAGCCAGCTCACCACGGCGGACGCACCGGCGCCCACGACGCCCGCGGCGATCAGCACCGGCAGCAAGCAGCACGCCACGCAGGCCAGCCCGGCCAGAGAGGCCAGCGCCTTCGGGGTGCGGCGCGGGGTCGGCTCAGCAGCAGCGTCCGGCATGTCGGTTCTCCTCGGCGAGGTCGGTGAACGGCAGGGGACAACAAGGACTTGCGGCGCACACGGTCAGGTCGTCACAGCCGGCGTCGACGGCGGTGACCAGGGCGGCGCGGATGGTGGTCAGGTCGGCGATCTTCGCGTCGACCTCGGCGAGCTTGGTCGCGGCTCGCTGCTGGAGCCCCGCGACGGGGCGGCCGTGCCGGTGGCGGCGGCCTCCAGGACCTCGGCGACCTCCTCCAGCGTGAACCCCAGGCGCTGGGCGGCCTTGATCACCCGCAGTACGGTCACCGCCTCCTCGCCGTAGAGGCGGTGGCCACCGGGGCTGCAGTCGGGCTCAGCAGGCCGCGCCGCTCGTAGTAGCGCAGGGTCTGGATGTTCACTCCAGCCGCGTCCGCGACCTGCCCGCTGCGCAGGCCGTCTTCGCTCACCGCAGGTCCCGGTCGGCGGACGTGGTGGCCCCCTCCTGGAGGGCGTCCAGCACGGCCTCGTGCGCCGCGTCGACCTCGACATCCACGCCGATCTCGTCCGGGGCGGCGGTGACGGTGAACGTGAAGAACGAGCAGCAGCCGCTCTCGCGGGCCAACAGGTCACGGACCCTCTCCTCCACGCCCGGCCCGCCTGTGAGCACCAGGTGCAGCTGCAGCCGGCCAGGCCGGGACACCTTGGTCAGCCGCTCGGCGAACAGCGCGTCGAACTCCGCGACCCTCAACGGCTGCTCGGTCGTGGGCAGTGTGCAGGACTGCGGTACCCAGGTCGTCATGGCAACCACTCCCGTCGTCGTGTCCCCACGCGGTTCGGGCAGGGACATCTCCGACGGTAAGCCCGTACCTGGGTACCGGTTGCAAGTGCCCATGCCAGGTCAGCCCAGCGGCCTTCGGCGGCCAAGCAGGGCGGCGGTACTGGCACCGCTGCCCAGACACGCAGTAGCCGATTCCGCCGCTCGCCAACTACCGGTCAAATCCGCCAACCATCAATCAACGTCACACCACACGCACTGAGCGTCTTGTGACTTAGCGCTGTACTTGGCCACTGAGCGTTTCAGTTGGCCGGGTCCGCACAGACGGTGCCCCGGGGGTGACCTCCGGTACGCCATGACGTCTACCGATCCAGTTGAGGCGGGGCCTCGGCCTGGCCGCGAGCGCGTCGGGAGAGAAATGCAGATGCTGGATCCCGGCCTGCGCAGGCAGTTCTCGGTATGTCGACCGACGTCAGCGGAATGATCGAGTGCCGACCGGGGGCTCGGGGCTGTGGGGTCCCGACGACGAGGACTCCGTGTGGGAAGCCGCCATCGATCTCTTCCTGCTCAACAGGGGCAACGCCTACGACGCCCTGGCCTGCCTCTTCGGAGTCCGCAACTCCTTCGGCTTCCGCCCACTGGCGGAAGGCCGCGGCTTAGTGGATAACGCCTCGGATGGGCTTCGAGGTGAGTTCGCCGCCTATGGCGGGCCGCACGACGTGCACGGGACCACCTGGCTGACCTGGGCTGAGCTGGACACCACGGACTGGCAGGAGACCGGCGCCTCTGGCACACGCAGCCGTGCCTCGACCGCAGGCACCGACACTGACTGGGGCCGGGTCTGGAGCGCCGTGCGCATCCTCAGCGAAGTCCACGAAGCCGAGAACGTACGCCTCGTCGTCTGGTTCCACTGACCTACGGCTGAGCACCTAGTTGGCCAAGCTCAGCTAGCGGAGCGCGATCTGGTGCTCGCCCTCGGTACTGGCGAAGGGGCCGTTGGGGCCCCGGAGTTCGGCTGGTTTTGCTGGCCCAGAGCGATCGCGTTGTGATCATGTCACCGGCCTGTGACAGCGTTGTCCTGAAACGAACACGCCGGGATCCCTTCGGCTCACAGCCCCCTCAAATTGATCAAGCAAGCACCGAGAAGCCGAAACAGGTGCGGCCTCAACCACTGATTACCAAGGGGATTTCATGTCCGGCAACCGTCGCAAGGCCTTCCTCGTCTCCGCAGCACTCGTGAGCGGCGCCCTGCTGATGACCGCGTGCCAGGACACGGACACGACCGCGGACACCGGCGCCGCGCAGGGTTCTTCGTCCGCCACTCCGGCCGGCAACGCGGCCACTCCGTCCGGCTCGTCGACCGCGGGCAGCGGCCAGGGCGCCGACAAGGGTTCCGACGCGACGGGCAAGGGAACCGAGGACGGGGCCGGCTCCGGCGCCGACACCGGCAACGGCGAGCGGGAGCCGGTCGGGCAGAGCTGCGGCGCCAACGACATCTCCTGGAGCACCAGGTCCGAGACCCAGGCCGGCGGGTACATCCTGATCATCGCGAAGGCGAAGTCGGGGATAACCTGTGAGCTGCCCGCCGCGCTTCCGACTGTGGCGTTCGGATCCGACGGCACCCAGGCGGGTCCCGCGGAGCAGGCCGTCGGCAAGCAGATCACGCTGAGTGGGAGCACCACTGCCTACGCCGGGGTGAACCCGAAGAGCACCGGCGGAAACGGTGGCAAGGAACTGGACAGCATCATCGTGGGCGTCGGGGACGACGACCCCAACCCGGTTTCCCTGCCGGTCGGCACCATCACTGTCGAGGACCCGATCGTCACCAACTGGCACACCGACCCGACGGACGCCGTTCCCTTCAGCTGAACGGACCCGCAGCTCGTGATCCATGCTTGAACGGCTCGGCGCAGGCAGCGGCCGGGCCCGGGTTCGGGCCTGGAGGCGGCGCCGCCAGTCGGACCGACCGATCCGATGGGCGGCGTCTGACAGCGGTAGCAGGCGAGTTCGCCAGGCGGGAGCGGGCCGGGTCTCGTTCCAGGGGATCGACGTCCGCGAGTCCGACGAGTACGCGGCCGGCCACGTCCCGGGACTACCCTGCCGCTCTCAGGCGGCCGTGCCACACCCATGCGCTCCTGCCCAGCGGTTTTTTGCGGCCGCAGGTTCCCGGGACGTGGGCACGCACCCGCAAGGGGGTCTCCAGGGGAACCGGGCCCTGGTAGCACATCGGCCCCAGAATTCACCAGGCAGACATCGAGAGGGGCACCCCCCGCGAACGGACGGATCAGGTCAGCCCCACTGCTCGTCCGCCAGGGAGCTGACCGGCTGCGGCTTGCCGATGACGGCCAGGGCGATGAAGAAGTTGATCTGGCCGATCGCAATGGTGAGGGTGGCCAGCGCCTTCTCGTCGTAGTGCTTCGCCACCTCGACATACAGCTCGTCGGAGACGCGCTCCTTGCCGTGCGGGGCGGGCTGGAGGGTGGCCTCCACCAAAGCGAGGGCAGCGCGCTCGGCGTCGGTGAAGTACGGGGCGTCCTGCCAGGAGGAGACGGCGGTGATGCGCTCCTCGGACTCCCCAGCCTTGCGCAGGAAGCCGGTGTTCAGGATGGTCAGGTAGGTGTTGCCAACGATCTGCCCGGCCCGCAGGTGGACGAGACTCATCGTGGTGCGCGGCACCGAGCGGTTGCCTGTGGCCCGGAAGAGGGCGGCACTGACGTCGTTCAGCTCGGGCACGAACTCGCCCGGGTTGGGCATCCGGGAGATGGAGGTGTTCGTCATGGCTGTTCTCCTTCGCATCGGCCTGGTTGGCGTCTTCACATCACTGACGGATGAGCGCACGAAGACGTGACAGCAATCCGGAAAGTTTCTTTTCCGGCGCGCTCCGGGCCTGGTGACAACCCTGTCCCCCGCCGTCTCAGGCCGCCGAGCCGCTGGACCCGGCCCCCTCCTCAGCCACCCCGAGGGCGGCCCCCCTACTCCGTCGGGGTGAACTCAGCGGCGGGTCATGTAGATGTGCAGGATGTCGCCCATGGGCTCTTCCGTGCCGTCCGGGTTCCGCCGAACGCTGTGGGCCGGTCCGGGTGCCCGATGACGACCTGCTCACAACTGTCCGCGAGGTCTTGGTTGCAGCTGATCACCCGACTGAGCTTGACCTCTTTCAGCTGCCCTGAGTTTCGTAGCGGCCGGTTTGTGTGGTTTCAGGCGGTGTTCGTGATTGCCTGGGATCGGTGGTGCTGGGCCTCGAATTCTTCGGGCGGGAGGTAGTCGAGGGCGGAGTGCCAGGCGTTCGGTGTTGTACCAGCCGACCCACTGGACAACGGCGCGTTCGGCCTGGTCAGCGTCTCGTCAGGGGCCGTGGTGCTCTATCAACTCTGCCTTGAAGGAGCCGTTGAGTGCCTCGGCCATGGCGTTGACGCTCCTATAGCTGTCGGCGACGGAGCCGACCGATGCGGTCGCGCCGGCCTCGATCAGCCGCTCGCCGTAGCGGATCGACACATATTGCGATCCGCGGTCGCTGTGATGAATCAGTCCCGAGCCCTTCTTGATTCCCCGCCGCTACAAGGCCATCTCCAGGGCGTCCAGCGGGAAATCGGTGCGCATGTGGGTGGCGAGCTGCCATCCGACGATCATTCGCGGGTACACGTCCAGGACGAAGGCGACGTAGACCCAGCCGGACCAGGTGCGGATGTAGGTGAGGTCGGCGACCCACAGCTGGTTGGGGCGGCGGGCTCTGAAGTGCCGGTTGACCAGGTCCGGTGGTCGTGGGGCGGTTGGTTCTGGGAAGGTGGTGCGGCGCCTCTGTCAGCGGATGACGCCTTCCAGGCCGTCCTCGCGCATCAGCCGCTCGATGGTGCAGCGGGCCGCATGCACGCCCTCACGCCGCAGCTGGCGGTGGACTCGGCGGGTTCCGTAGGTCTCGCCGGACGCGGCGTGGATCCGGCGGATGTGCTCAATGAGCTGTTCATCGAGCCGGCGGCGGGCAGACTTCGGGCGTCTGAGCGGGCGTTGCATGCCGAGACCGACAGGTCCAGTTCCCGGCAGACGGGCTCGACCCCGAAGTCGTCGCGGAGGTGGTTGATCACCGCGTCGGCCTCGTGCGGGGCTGGTCGAGCTCCTTGGCGAAAGACACGCTGGCGGCCTTCAGGATGTCGTTTGCCCGCCGCAACTCGGCGGACTCTTTGCGGAGTTGGACGAGCTCCGCAGAGGTGAGCAGATCGGGCAGGCTGCCCTGGTCGGCCTCGGCCTGGCGGACCCACAGGCGCAAGGCTTCCTTGGAATACCGAGGTCCCGGGCCACGTGGGCGACCGGACGGCCGGAGGTCTGTACTTCACGGACGGCTCGCTCACGGAGCTCGTCGGGACACTTCCGGGGTGCAGGCATCAGACCTGTGCTTCCCATCTGCCGAGGCAATCATGCCCGTCAGGGCCGCTACGGAATCCGGTTCAGCTCAGTAGGTCCTCGTTTCCGATGTCCCATAGCGTGACACTGACCAGCACCGGTGCTCGCGTCTCACGGGCGCTCCCCCGCGCGTTCGTCTACACTTCCGTGTCTCTTGCGAGCTCTGCGGCGGGAGTCTGGACGAACGGCAGAGAGCCGGCCGCGGCCATAAGTCCGGGTCAGTGACCGATCGAACCCCACCCGGCAGGTGCCAGACGCGGTGCCGGACCTGTGCACGGGCACCAGCCGGTTCCCGGCGGACGGGCTGGAGTTACGTGAGCGGGGCTGCCTTCGCGTCCCAGTCGATGTGGTGGTCAAACTGCCAGGCCATCTTCTCCGGGTTGATCAGCTTCATGGTCGCCGGCATCACGAGGTCGCGCAGTAGACGGCCGACCGGGCCCGCGGTCTTGTTGCTGTTCGTGCGGGCGCCGAGCTTGATGATGCGTTCGACGCGGGGGCGGCGCAGTTGTTCGTACGTCGCGAAAGCCTGGTTGTAGGGCAGGTCCCTCAGGCAGCGCGCCAGTTCGACGGCGCTTTCGGCTCCGATGGAGGCGCCCTGCCCGGAGCTGGACGAGGCGGCGTGGGCCGCGTCGCCGATCAGGGTCATGCGGCCGCGGGTCCAAGTGGCGACCCTCGGCATGTTCTCCATCGGGCCGGTGATGAGGAGCTGGGCGGCGTCGGTACGGCTGATCATCTCGAGGGCCGGGGTGCGGTCGTCGGCGAAGGCGGTCAGCAGGGTGCGCATCCACTCGTTCGCGCCGATCGCCTGGGCCTCGGCGACTGTCATCGGGGCGCGGTGGGGCAGGTTCACGAACCACACCGCCGAAGAGTCGTCGAAGACCTGGTATCCGAAGAATGCGCGCTTGCCGAAGCACATGTACATGACGCCGTTGGTGGAGGGCATCCCTGATTGGTGCATCCGCGTTCCGAAGCAGACCAGGCCGGCGTAGTTCGGCTCTGGTGCAGCCGGGTCGATCAGGGGGCGGACCGTGGAGCGGATGCCGTCGGCGCCGATGAGGATATCGGCGTTCGCCTGCGTACCGTCCGCGAAGTGCGCGGTGACGCCGGAGCCGGTGTCCGTCGTGCCGGTCAGCCGCTTCCCGTGGTGGATGGGGACGGAGCGGCGTTCCGCCTCGTCGTAGAGCGCACGGTAGAGATCAGCGCGCCAGACGAACTGCAGGGACGGGAGGCGGGAGGGCGGGGCGAACTGCGCGAGGTGCTTACCCGTCCAGCTCTGTAGCCCCATGGCGGTGACCGGGGTGCCGATGGCGCGGACGATGTCGCCCGCGCCGATCGCGTCGAGGGCGTTCTGGCCGTTCGGGGCGATGGTCATGCCGCCGCCGGCCCCATCGGCCGTGGAGTCGTACGCCTCGTAGACAGCGGCCTCGATACCTGCCTGACGCAGGGCCATCGCGGCGACCGGGCCTGCGATCCCGCCACCGATGACGAGCGCGGTGCGGGCTTTGCCGATGCGGGTCATGACTGGTGCCCCCTCGCGGGGTCGTCGATCGTCGGTACGCCGCCGGCCTTGTGTGCGCGGAGCACATCCTGCACGTACGCACGGGAGAACATCGCCGACAGGATCGCGATGCCACCGCGGTGGATGCGTATCTCGCTGTTCGTCGCAGAGCCGGACAGATGGATACGGCGGCCGGCCGCCTTGTCGCGGGTGGATGAGGACTGGGAGTCCTTGATCTTGCCGCGGGCGGTCCACCTCAGGTTCCAGTGGTCGATGGCGGTGCCGTCGTCGACAAGCAGCTTGACCACGGCCCGGTCCATGTCGAGGTGAATCTCGACTTCGTCGGGGAGGTCGGGGGAACGGAGGTCGAGGACGGCAGCGCCATGGCGGGCCGTGACCTCGAAGTGGCCGGCCTCGGTCCAGTTGCCCAGGTGCTTGACGAGGCCGTGGTCGGAGTGGATGCGCTCGGTGAGGGACATCTCGGCGGTTCCTCTCTGGGTGGTGTCGCGTTGACGATTCAATAGTTGCACTGAAACTAGTCTCTCGTCAACTAGTTGTTCCGGGGCTAAAATCGAGTCCATGACCACATCTGCTCCCCGCAGCTCCCCCCTCGCCCTGACCGTTCTGGCTTTGCTGCACTACAAGCCGCTGCACCCGTACGGCATCCAGCGGCTGGTCAAGGACTGGGGCAAGGAACAGGTCGTCAACGTCAGGCAGCGTGCGAGCCTCTACCGCACGATCGAGCGACTCAATGGCGACGGGCTGATCGCGGTCCGCGAGACCGGGCGCGATCAGCAGTACCCCGAGCGGACCGTGTACGAAGTCACTGACGCGGGGCGCGAGATCGCCCGCGCCTGGCTGGAGGAGATGCTCTCCACACCCAAGCAGGAGTTCCCGGAGTTCCCGGCCGCCCTCTCGAATCTGCTGCTGCTCACGCCCGAAGAGATGGCAGACGTACTGGAGCGGCGGGCCGACACCCTCGCGGAGAAGCTCGACGGACTGGAAGCGGCCATGGCCGCAGAGGCGGATCAGGGGCTGCCGCGCATCACCCGCCTGGAGACCGAGTACCTGCAGGCCGTGACCGCCGCGGAGCTGGAGTGGGTGCGCGCGGTGGTCGAAGACCTGCGAGCCGGCAGCCTCTCGTCGTCGAAGGAGCAGCTGGACACCCTGGCGGCGGGACCGGTGCAACAGTGAGCCCGCCCCGGGCGCGTCCGGGGCGGGCTGAAGCGTTGCGCTCTCGCGGGGTCAAACCCCAGCCGTTCGTCTCACTTCTGTGTCCTTTGGGCCGGGCCAGCGACATTGCCTGTGAGAAAAGGACACAGAAAATACGAACCTACAGGTGTCGCCCTTGATGTGGCGGGCCGGATTGTGTCCTTCATCGAGCCACTGCACTGCCCAGAGGACGGGTTGGGTGCCCTCGTGCTTGACCATCCCGGGTGAGACGCCGAGGCGGAACGTGCCCGGTGCCGGTTTCCCGTCGGGGGTACGTGGCAGGACGTCCAGCGGCGAGGGGCCTTCGGAGAGGTAGACGGCGCAGTCGCAGAGGAGCGCGATCGGGATCAGTGAGTCCTGGCCCAGTGTCAGATGTCCGACGGGTGCGGAGGCGCTCTGGGTGGCGAGCGCTGTCTTGAGGAGCTTGCGGTGCATGTTGACGCGAGCGGCGGAGATGACGGCGGCGCGGATGTCGGGTCGCCAAGTCGGGCGTTCCAGTGCGGGCCAGGGTTCGCCGTATCTGTACCGGGCGCCCTGGGGGCGTTCGCGGAGCTTGCCGATGCCGCCCTTGACGGTGCTTTTGATCTCGGACAGTACGGCTGCCATGCCGGGGTCGCGCTGTTTGTGGGTCTCCATCGCGGTCAGGAATTCGGCCTCGGTCAGGGTGGAGGTGACTCCGAGGTCGGCCATTTGGTGATTTTGTACGCCTGGCTGAGGTGTTTGTACCAGGGGTCCAGGTAGGGGCCGCCGGACTCCGTGCGGATCCCGGTCCAGGTAGGGGCCGGACTCCGTGCGGATCCATGCTTCCTGGGGCCTGATCGACACGGTGCGTCCGGAGGTGCCTCGCCCCGCCGCCGCAGTCCTCAATCGCCTTTCGCACCGGGCGGCCGAGGGCTAGTGTCCGGGTGCAGCGAGTCACCCATGAGGAGCTAAGACATGGTCGGTTTCCGAGCGCGCGTTGACGTTGTAGGCCGTGACCGGCCTGTCATCGCGTGCTGCCTTTGATGTTGCGGCATAGCGAGCCTTCCCCTGCCTGAACCGTCGGTGCACCTTTCGTGTGCTCGGTGGCGGGCCTCGTTGTCGGCAACACAAGGGATTCCCGTGCCGTCCGCTTCCTCCGCTGTATCCGATTCCGGTCGACCTGTTCCGTCAAGCCTGTGGCGGGACGCCGACTTCCGCAGACTCTGGATGGGTCAGACAGCCTCCCAACTCGGCGAACACGCAAGTCTGGTGGTTCTGCCGCTCTTCGCCATCCTGACGCTCCACGCCAGTGCCGGCCAGCTGGGTGTCCTCCGCGCGGTGGGGCAGGCGCCGATCCTGCTGCTCTCGCTCTTCGTCGGTGCGTGGGTGGACGGGTGGCGGACCCGCACGACGATGGTGCTCACGGACGTCGGTCGGGCCTTGGCCCTGGGCGCCGCCGCCGTGGCCGGCCTCTTCGGCTGGCTCGGCCTGCCCGCGCTACTTGCGCTTGCCTTCGCCGTCGGGGCCCTGTCCGTGTTCTTCGACGTGGCATACCAGGCGTCTCTCGTACGGCTGGTGAAACGTGATCAGCTGGTGCGAGGCAACAGCGCACTTGAGGGCAGCCGGTCCGCGGCGCAGATCGGCGGTCCCGCTCTCGGCGGTGCGTTGGTGTCCCTGCTGTCGGCGCCAATCGCTGCCGCCTCCAGCGCGCTGTTTTTCGCGCTGTCGTTCCTGTCGATCCGGAGGATCCGCCGGATCGAATCGATCCCGGAGCGCTCGGAACGTCCCCCTCGGGTCTGGCAGCGAATTCATGAGGGCCTGCGTTTCGTCGTCGGCGATACCGCGCTTCGGACCGTGTGCCTGGCCTCGGCCGCCTTCCAGTTCTCCTTCGCGGCGATGATGACCGTCTACCTGCTCTTCCTGCCGCGGGAACTGCACCTGTCAGGCACCGTCGTCGGGCTGGCACTCGCCGCGGCGGGACCGGGCGCGCTCCTGGGTTCGCTGCTGGCCGCCCGCCTGCCGAACCGGTTCGGTTATGGCGCGGTACTCGTGTCCGCGGCGGCACTCGGAGACGGCGTGTTCCTGTGTGCGCCTGCGCTGCACGGTTCCTCTGCGGTGACGGTTGCCGCGCTCCTTGCGGTCAGCTTCGTGTTCGGGACCGGCGGCCAATTGGTGAATGTCACGGTCATGGCCGTCCGGCAGGCCGTCACTCCGGACGGGATGCAGGGCCGCGCGGCCGCGACGATCACGTTTGTCGGCATGGGGCTGACCCCGCTCGGCTCTCTGCTCGGCGGATTTCTCGCGGAGGAGTGGGGGTTGCGCACCAGCCTCCTGGTGACGGCCGCAGGCATGATGCTGTCGCCAGCGGTGATGGCTCTGTCCCCGCTCGCACGCCTGGGACGGGAGCTTCCGGCCTCGCAGGACACGTCGCCGACGGCCAGCCGCCCTGAAGTCCACGAGTCGGTCCTCCGCAAGACGAGCAGCCGTCCACCAGGTGACGTCGAGTGACATCAAGACCTGCTCACATTGATCATGGATTCGGCGTTCACATGACTCTCGGAGCCACCGCTGACCTAAGGGACACGGCAGGTAGGCAGAAACAACCCTGGGCCTGGAGCACCTCGTACCAGTGCAGCGCCACGTCGCGGTCGTCCGTGGACGGCACGGGCTGGATCGGGGGGGCCGATCTCCGCCAACAGCTCCAGCAGCAGCGCCCGCCGCTCCGTGTACGGGCGGTCGGTGACGGTGTCGGCCGTCGGGTGCATGAGCACGTCCCAGACCCAAGCGCGCGGGTCGCAGAATCCTGGAGGCTCGGGTGGGCGAACCTGCACGCGGGCGCGAGCCGGCCATCCGTCCCTGTGTAGGTTCGGGCGGGCCGGAGTGGCCGGGCTCGGCCTTCGAGTTGAGGAGAAGGTTTACGTCGCGGGTTGACGACCTACCGCGTCTCGCGGTTGGCCAAGCGATCCGTACCCCGGCACGCGCCGAGTTGCGGGAGCGCCGAAGCCGCCACGGGCGACCGCAGCCGGATTCGCGCGTGAGGAACTGCGGCCCGCGAACTGGCCGCCACCCTGCACGCCGCCCTCTACGGCGACCTCGAACCCCTGACCCGCGCGGTGCCCCAAACGTCCTGACGACGCGCCCCCAGGCGGACGGCTTTCCCGCCCTCCTTGGCCGTTCGGCGACGGGAACGACGCGTAGCGAGAGGGCCGCGGCCACGCGGGAACGTTCCTCGGCGATCTCCGGATTGTCCCTGGCCAGGTACCGTTCGAGGTGCTGGGCAGAGACCTGCATGACCTCCACGTCGCCCCCGCCGGAGAAGCCGAACAGAGGAAGTACGCCCCACCGGCGAACGTGCGCTGCCGCCGGCTCCGGCACGGGTCACTCTTCTGTCGGTGTTGTGTGGTTCTCTCCCGGCGTCTGGAATGCTCACGGCGCCTCCCGCACTGGACGAATACCTCTCCAGGCTCGGCCATGCGACACACCACTGCCACTCCTGCGGCGCTTCCCGCAGGCGTGGCCTCGGCTCCGAGCCCGGACGACCCAACCGGATCTGATCTCGACGGTTATCCCCAACGCTGTCCGGCAAACCTGTGAGCGCCCCGGTACGGGCTGTCAGCCCCTGTACTCCATGGCCATGACCCCCCAGCTGAACCCGACCGCACTCGTCGCGTGCAGGACCAGGTCGCCGGGCACGAGCTTCTGTGCGGTGATGAGTTCCTGCATCGCGATGAAGGTGTCCGCGCCACCCATGTGACCGAGCCGGTGGTAGTTGAGGACGCTTCTGCTTTCCGGCAGGCCGAGGTCCGTCAACAGCCGCTCGTGGATGGGCCTGCTGCCGTGGGTGACCAGCAGATAGGCGACGTCGGTGAGGTCCTTTCCGAGCGAGGCGAGGAGATCCGTGGTGAGGGTGGTGAAGTTCTCCGCGTAGGCCTCGGCCAGGCCGTCCCGGTCGCCGTTCCGCCGGACGATCATCCGGTCGCCGTCACGGACACCGGAGTAGTAGTCGCACCAGCTCGGATCGGTACGCAGGCGCGAGCCCAGGACCTCGGCAGTGGTGCCGGACGACGACAACAGGAACGCGCCGCCCGCGTCCCCCTGGTTGAACATCTCCTTGGCGGTGGGATCGCCGTAGTCGAGCAGTGTGCTTACCCGGTCGCCGATCAGCACGAGCACCGACTCGCCCTCGCGCCCGGCCAGCGCGTCGCTGCCGATCTGGAGCGCGGCGGTCACGGCGTTGCAGTAGTTCGTCAGCTCGTAGCAGTACGCGCCGGTGATGCCCAGCTCCTGCGCCACCTTCGCCGCCGGCGACCAGAAGGCTTTGTCCCACTCCCCCGTACCCGCGTAGATCACGGTCCGTACGGCCGAGGGCGGCACCTGGGTCCGCTTCATCACCTGCTGCGCGGCCCGCAGCGCGAGTTCCCACTCCGTCTCCCCCTCTCCGAGGACCGGGTAGCTGTCGCACGTCGTGATGACGCGTATGTCCTCCTCGGAGAGTCCCGACTCCGCCGCCATCTCGCGGACGCTTCTGCGCGCCGACGGGAAGGTGATCTCGAAGTCCGCTATTCCGGCCATGTTCTGCTCCGTCCGATCGGTTTTGCCGAACTGCTGTCTACGAGAAGAAGAGGGGCTTGCCCGCGTAGTAGGCGTCGATGGCCTCGCTCATGCTGGACCGCGAGGGCGGATGGAAGACCAGTGCCTGGGCGGCGGACGCGAGGTAGGCGATCTCGGGCGAGCGGATGTAGGTCATGCCGCCCAGCGTCTCGACCGCCATGCCGACGACCCTGGTCAGCAGGTCCTGCACGGAGTAGCGGGTGAACAGGGAGGCGGCAGCGCAGTCGTTGCCGAGGTCGCCGTCCATGATCCGGCGTGCGAGTCCCTCGACGAGCGAGGCGGCGGTCTCGACGAGGAGGCACAGCTGGGCGCGTTCGGCGGCCGTACCGCGCCGCTCCTCAAGGGCCCGGGCGACCAGGGAGCTGGCGACACCGGTATAGGCGGCAGCGATGATCATCTGGAACCAGATGACGCCGGTCTCGTTGAGTTCGTCGAGCTTCTCGGCAGCGGTCGGGGGCGCCCGGAGCAGATCCTCGTCCGTGACGAACACATCCTCCAGGCGGACTTCGTGGCTTTCCGCCGCCACCAGCGGGAACGTCGACCAGAAGGGGTGGACGGAGATGCCCGGGGTGTCGGCGGGCAGCACCAGCAGCGCCATCTCGGGGCTGCCGTCACGTCCGCTCACGCCCACGCTGGCGGTGAGCAGGTCCATGGAGCGCGACAGGCTGCACGGCTTCTTCGAGCCGCTGACGAGGTAGCCGCCGGACGTCTCGCGGGCCTGTACGGCGGGGCTCAGGATGCCGCGGCCGGACCGCCCCTCCGCGAAGCCGGAGGCCAGGAGCGACCGCTTCTCCGCCATGACGTCGAGGACGGTCTTGCGGAGCTTGGAGTCGTCGCCGTAGAGAGGCGAGAGGGAGTAGAGCATGCCGACCGAGAAGTGGTGCATCGCGGTCGCCACCGCGAGGGAGGGGGCGAGCGACCCGAGCGCACGGACGACCCGGACCGCGTCGAGGGCGGAGGCGCCGATGCCGTCGTACTCGCCCGGGATCAGGAGGTTGGGGCCGCCGTACTGTTTGAACAGGGCGAGTGCGGGGCTCTCCGCCGACTCCAGCTCATCGAACGGTACGTCGGCCAGCCGGCCGGCGAGACCCGGTAAGAGCCTTTCGCAGGCGGCGAGATCGTGGTGCAGGAATTTCACGCTTCCATTACCTTCCCGTAGGGGACGTGTGGGGGGGACGCGGCGGACGGAGCACCGTGTACGGCGGTCAGTTGCCGACCAGCCCCATGAGGAACGGGGAGTAGCGGTCGCCGTGGACGGCATTCGCCGGCACGGCCGCGGCCACCGCCGCGAGCTCGTCGGCGGAGAGCTCGACCGAGGCGGCGGCGAGGTTCTCCGCCAGGTGGTCCCGTCGTGCGGTGCCGGGGATGGGGACGACGTCGTCGCCCTGCTGGTGGAGCCATGCCAGGGCGAGTTGGGCGACGGTGACCCCGCGCGCCGCGGCGAGGGGCCGGAGCGCGTCCAGCACCGCGACGTTGCGGCGCAGCCGTGGCGGGTCGAACCTGGGCAGTGTGCGCCGGAAGTCCGTCGCGGGGCCGAGATCCGCCTCCGAGCGGATCTGCCCGGTCAGGAAGCCCCGGCCCAGCGGACTGGACGCGATCAGGCCCACGCCGAGCTCCCGGCAGACCGGAAGGATCTCGTCCTCGACGTCCCGGCTCCAGAGCGACCACTCGCTCTGGACCGCGGTGACGGGGTGGACCGCGTGCGCACGGCGGAGGGTGGCGGCGGAGACCTCCGAAAGGCACACATGAAGCACCTTCCCCTCTGCGACGAGCTCCGCCATCGCGCCCATGGCCTGTTCGATGTCCTCGCCGGGGGCGGCCCAGTGCTTGACGTAGAGGTCGAGGTGGTCCACTCCGAGGCGTCGCAGCGAGGCGTGACAGCGCTCCCGGATGTAGGCCCGGTCCCCGCGCACGCCCAGGAACTGCCCTTCCGCGTCACGTTCGAGACCGACCTTCGTGGACAGGAGCACCCGGTCCCGCCGCCCCGCGACGGCCCGTCCGAGCAGCCGCTCCCCCTCGCCGAGTCCCTGGACGTCGGCGGTGTCCAGGAGCGCGACACCGCGCTCGATCGCCTCGTGCACCGTGGCGAGTGCCTCGGCGGGGTCGGCGATCCCGTAGAACGAGGTGGTGCTGAGGCAGCCCAGGCCCTGGGCCGGCAGCTTCAACGTGCCGAGGCGGCGGGTGGGGAGCGGTAGTGCGGTCGTCATCGGTGTCCTGTCCTTACGGGGAAGGGAGGGCCCATCGGACCCGGGCGGCCATCCTTCACCAGGTGTCCAGGTGCATCACAGAGGCCAGCGGCTGACGGGCGGCTGGCCGGAAGTCCGTGCCGATGGAGAACGCGGTCGGGATCAGAGCCGCCTGCACGATGCCGTCCGGCATGCCCAGCAGCTCGGCGATCTCCTTCTCGTACATCAGGTGAAGAGTGGTCCAGGCCGTGCCGAGGCGACGGGCGCGGGCGGCGAGCATGTAGCTCCACGCGGCCTGGATGACCGAGCCCCACATGCCGGCCTCGTTGTACTCCGGCGCCTCCTTGGCGTCCAGGCACGGGATGACGAGGACGGGGACGTCCGCCATGTGCTCGCCCAGGTAGGCGACGCTGTCACCGACGCGTTGCTGCTCCGGATGGCGGACCGGGTGGTCCGCGTAGAGCGCGGCGCACGAGCCCTCGGACGTCAGGTAGGTCTGCACCGCCCGCCGGTAGTACTCGCCGATGGCGGCCCGCTGGTCCTTGTCGGTGACGACCATCCAGTGCCAGGTCTGCCGGTTGCTGCCCGACGGCGCCTGCAGCGCGATGTCCAGGCACTCCTTGACCAGGTCGAGCGGAACGGGGCGGGTCAGATCGAGCCGTTTGCGCACGGAGCGCGTAGTGGTCAGCAGTTCGTCAGGAGTGAGGTCCAAGAGGGACACGGGGGCCCTTTCCTCGATACGGACACGGAGACGAGAGGTGGTGCCTGTGCGATTCGGGGAGTTACGGACGTTCGGAGTCAGGCCGCCCGGACGCTGCCATCGCCGTTCACGCGCTGCAGCACCGCGTACAGCCCGTCGGCCAGCTCGTCGGCGTCGTCGCGGCTCAGCACCAGGGGCGGATTGATGAGCAGCGCACGGGGGTTGCCGCGCAGGATGATTCCCGCTTCCTCGCGCAGGGCCGTCGCGACGGGCGCAGTGCCGGTGGGGAGCGGGGTCCGCGTCTGCTTGTCCGCCACCAGCTCGATGCCGAGCATCAGGCCGAGCTGGCGGACTTCGCCGACCACGGGCAGGTCCTGCAGACCCTCCAGCCGCTGTGCCAGGTGCGCCCCGGTCTTGGTCGCGTTCTCCAGCATGTTCTCGTGGTCGATGAGATCGATGTTGGCCAGGGCGACCGCGCAGGCCGTGGGGTGCCCGGTGTAGGTGAACCCGATGGGGAAGCCGTTCCCGGTGATCATCTCGGTCACCTCGTCGCTGACCAGCACGGCGCCGTGGGGGACGTAACCCGAGGTCAGGCCCTTCGCGGTGACCATGAGGTCGGGGGTCACACCGAAGTGCTCCGCCGCGAACCAGTGTCCGGTGCGGCCGTATCCCGTCACCACCTCGTCGAAGATCAGCAGGATGCCGTGCTGCCGCAGCAGTTCCGCCACCCGCGGCCAGTAGTCCGCGGGGGGAATGACCGCGCCGCCGACGCTCATGACCGGTTCGCCGATCATCGCCGCGATCCGGCCCGGTCCGATCCGTTCGATCGTCTCGCGCAGCTCCCGCAGGCAGAAGTCCGTCACGCCTTCCTCCCCGTACTGCTGGAGCTGGTACGGGTCGGGCGCCGTGAGGTGGTGGACGTCGGGCATGGTCGGCCCGAATCCCTCGTGGTAGACGGGGAGTCCGGACACGCTTCCGCTGCCGTAGCCGATGCCGTGGTAGGCGGACTTGCGGGAGAGTACCCAGGTGCGCTCGGGCCGACCCGCGCGGTAGTGGAAGTAGCGCGCCATCCGCAGGGCGATCTCGTTGCCCTCGGCACCACCGCTGGTGAAGAAGACGCGTTCGAGGCCCGCGGGCGCCAACTCGGCCAGACGCACGGCCAGTTCGATCGCCTTGTCGTTGCTCATGAGCTCCCAGGTGTGGAAGCACTCCAGCGCGTTCATCTGCGCGGCGGCGGCCTCGGCCAGTTCGCTGCGCCCGTGTCCCACCTGCATCATGCCCAGCACCGCGGCGGCGTCGAGGTAGCTGCGTCCCGTGCTGTCGCGGACGCGGCAGCCGTTCCCCTCGACCATGACGATGCGGTCCCGCCTGTCGGCCGGCAGGTTCGGGTGGATCAGCCGGTCACGGTCGGCCTGAATCCAGTCGGCCGTCCTGGACGCGGCGGACGCGGTGACCGGCACGGTGGGGGACACGGACATGGGCGGGCTCCTTTGGACAGGCGGGCACGAGGGTGCCGTGGACTCGGGAGGGGCGCGTGGAAGGCGGGTGTGAACAGCCACCGACCGGACGGGAGTCTGTCAGCGGGCGTATGCGGTCGGCATGATCACGGCGCACGCCGTTCGTCCAGTGATCCACAAGCACGGGACAAGGCGGGGATGCCCGCGTCCGTCCGCAGGGCCGGCATCCCCCCGTTTCGCGGGAGTTTCCCGCGCGGCTCACTGATCATCCGCCTCCAGCCACCTTGAGCCCGGAAGCGATTGGCCGAACACACCCTGTGTTCGACGAGTCTCGGTTGGTACGTTATGACCGGTTCAGCGTCGGGTCGGAATCCTCACCGCAGCCGGCACGCGCCTCCCGCCGACCGCAACCGCCGTCCCGCCCACGAGCCGTCCGCTTCGGGAAACACAGAGGCAAGGGGCTTATGACAGAGGGATTAGTCCAGAGCGTCGACGGGGCTCGCCGGTTCATCCACTCGCCGGAAAGCGCCGCCACCCCAGCCGTGATCTCCGCATTCGGCAGAATGACCGTACGCACGCCCGAAGGTCCGGTGGAGCTGGGACCGCCGCGCCGTCGCGCCGTACTGGCCCTGCTGCTGGTCAACGCAGGCCAGGTGGTGTCGCTCTCATCCCTCGTCAACAACATCTGGGGAGCCAGACCTCCCGGTCAGGCGGTCACCACCCTCCAGTCGTACATCTCCCGGCTGCGCAAACTGGTGGCGGACCGGCCGCTGAGCGGCGGGGTGCAGCTCCAGCTCAGACACCGCTCCCCCGGTTATGTGCTGACCGTGCCGCCGGAACACGTGGACGTCCTGCGGTTCGAGCAGGCGGTACGCCGGGGCATGGCCACCCGTCAGCGGGGCGACGCGCTGCACTCCTACGATCTGCTGTCCGAGGCGCTGCACGGCTGGGGAGCACCTCCCTTCGAGGACCTGACGGACTACGAGTTCGCGTCCCAGGAGGCGTCCCGGCTGGGCGACCTGCGGCTGACCGCCCTGGAGGAATGCGCCGAGTGCGCCTTCGCGCTGGACCGCAGCCGGGAACTGCTCCCCGTTCTGGAGCGGGAGGTCTACCTCCACCCGCTGCGCGAGCGCCTGGTGCACCAGCTGATGCGTGCCCAGTACCAGTGCGGCCGGCAGGCCGACGCGCTGTTCACTTTCGAGCGCACCCGGAAGTCCCTCGTCGAGGAGCTCGGGGCCGATGTCAGCCCCGAGTTACGGCAGGTTCACGAGAGCATCCTTCGGCACGATCCCGCGCTCCGGCGCACTCACCCCGTACCTCCACCCCTCACCGCCCTGCACCCGGCGCCTCCTGCGCCCTGGCGTCACACGCCCGGCTCCCCGTCGGTCGGCCGCATCGTCGTCGAAGGCCCCGGCCGGGCGGCGGAGCCAGCCCCTGTGCCGGTGTTCCCGCCGGCCGGCACAGCAGCAGCGGCTGTTGGCGAGCCGAGGACGCCGCCGGCGCGGCGAGGCGAGCTCGGAAGGCTGTCGGCCGCGCTGGACGCGGTCCACCGCGGCAGCGGACGCAGTGTCCTCGTGGTGGGAGAGGCGGGCGTGGGGAAGACGTGGCTGCTCCAGCGGTTCGGGGAGCAATGCCGCGCGTCTGACATCGATGTCTTCACGGTCTACTGCCCTCCGGACGACGACATGCCGGCGTACTGGCCATGGCTCCAGGTACTGCGTCGGGCGGCCGCCCGACGGCCCGAGGCGATCCAGGCGCTGCCGCCGGCCGTACGCAGGCACCTCGATCCCCTCCTTCCCGAGCCGGACGGCGACCCGGCAGGGGAACCCTCGTCCCTCCCGCCCGCGGCAGGGACGTTCGCCTTCCAGGAAGCGGTGAGCCGGCTCCTGCTCGCTCTGGCCGACCGCCCGCTGGTCATCGTCCTGGAAAACTTCCAGCGGGCCGACTTCCCCTCGCTCGCGCTGACGCGCTTCCTCGTGGAGCAGACGGCCGAGTCCTCGCTGTTGCTCGTCGTCACCTCGCGTGCCTTCCGCATCTCCGACGATCCGGGCTGGCGGGCCACCCGGGCGCGCCTGCTTCAGATGCCGCACGCCGAGGAGATCCGGCTGGAGGGGCTGCCGCGGGAGGAGAGCCGCGGCATCATGGCCGCCACCCTCGGCGCTCGCGCCGACCCTGCCCTGTGCGCGGCGCTGCAGAAACGATCCGGCGGCAACCCCTTCCTGTTGCTGGGGCTCCTCGACGCGGTGGGCGACGGCACGACGGCCCGTCAGGTCAACGAGCTGCTGCCGCCGAGACTGGCCGAAGTGATCACGGAGAGACTGTCCGGCATTCCGGCCGGCGTACTCACCGTCCTGAACGCCTGCGCCGTTCTCGGTCCGGAGAGCACCACGGACACCTTGCGGGAACTGGCCGTCGCGGCCGGGGCGTCCGCTCACGACGTAGGGAGGGCGCTGCGCGCCGGTCTGCTGCGTGCGAGAGCGGACGGTTCCTCGCACATCGACTTCCTGCAACCGCTGGTCCGCGACACCGTGCGCCAGGAGATGCCCGGTGGAACCTGCCCGGAACCGGAACCGCGCCGTCGCGCCACCGGCCCGTACCGGCTCCAGCCACGTGGCGGCCCGGCCTCGCGGAAGCCGCTCGACTGGGGGTTCACCCGGCCCTCCGGCCGGTTGCAGCACGCCGCGGCCCGGGTGCTGCGGTGGTATCTGACAGCGCTGTTCGACAGAGCACCCCTGTCGACGACCGAGGTCGCCCGGGAGGCCGGCCTGCCGGCCGAGGCGATCACCCTGAGCCTGGGCGGCGAACTGGTCACCGCCTCATGGCCGTCGACCCACCTGCTGGTCACCATCCTGGGCGGGGACCCCCAGGCCCTGCGCCCCGTCTGGGACGCGGCTTCCGGCGACGAACCCCCGGACGCCCACTCCAAGCTGGACGCACAGCGCCGTCTGCGGGAAGTGCTGCACGTACTGCACCTGGCAGCGGGCGCACCCGCCGAGGTGGAACTGGGCGCGGAGGCGCTCCTGACGTCCGGCGCCACCTCCACCTCGGTGCCGGACTGGCGCACGACCAAGCGGATCACCATCCTGCTCGGCGCCGACCCGAGCGTGATCAGACCCTTCTGGGACGCCTGGTCCCACGCCCGCCACGACGGCGCCGGCCCCGCGGAGGGGGCGGCATGAGCGCGTAACTGCTCATTACAGAATGAGGTTCGGAGTCGTCGCAAGTAGATGATGCTGCGAGCGAGTTGGAGGAGTCCCAGGTGGAGGTCGGCAGTTTCTCGTAGCGGATCCGGAGCCGCTTGAACTGGTGGAGCCAGGCGGATGGGTGGGCCGCGCGGCGACCCAGCGGGTCTTGCCCAGGCCGGAACCGTGCGAGGCGCCGCGGCGAGCGATCTTCGGTGTGATCCCCCGAGCCCGGAGCAGGCGGCGGTACTTGTCGAAGTCGTAGCCACGGTCGGCGAACAGCCGGGCTGGTCGATGACGCGGCCGCCCGCGCACACCGCGGATGCGGGGTATCGCGTCCAGCAGGGGCATCAGCTGGGTGGCGTCGTGCCGGTTTCCGCTGGTCAGCGAGACGGCCAAGGGGGTGCCGTGCCGGTCGGCGATCAGGTGGTGCTTGCTGCCCGGACGTGCGCGGTCGACCGGCAAAGGTCCGGTGTGAGCCCCTCTTTGAGGGCTCTGACATGTGAGCCGTCGACCGCCGCGTCGTCCATGTCCAGCAGGCCCGCCGTTCGCAGTTCTGCCAGAAGGATCTCGTGCAGGCGGGGCCACACACCGGCCTCGGTCCAGTCCCGCAGACGCCGCCATGCCGTCACTCCGCTGCAGCCGATCCGCTCCGTGGGCACATCAGCCCAGCTCACGCCCTTGCGCAGCACGTAAACGATCCCACGCAGGGCAGCCCGGTCGTCCGTCGGCAGCCGACCGGGATACTCCGGCGCCTCGGCGTACACGGAGGCAGCAATGGGCTACCCGTTCCCACAAGTCATCAGGCACAAGATCATCCGACACCCGCACAACTCTGCCGCCACCAACCCCAACTGCCAAGCCCTACAAGCGAACTCATTCTGAAATGATCAGTAAGGGCGTGCAGATCATTAACTCGCGGCTTTCCGTTCGGTGGTTCGTTGGTCTGGCATGAGCAGGTTGGAAGGACAACGGGCCGTGCTGGCAGCCAAGTTCGAGGTGATTTTGCCGCACATCGACGAGCGAAAGCGTCGCCTGTTGATAGGGGCAGAGGCCCAGTCGCTCGGCCACGGTGGGATCAAAGAGGTCGCTCGTGCCGTCGGTGTTCGTGAGGCTTAGTCGCCGAGGACCCGCTCCCACAACAGCCCGTCCCGCCAGCTCCCGTCGAGAAAGATCGAGGAGTGCGCGACGCCGTACGGGCTGAACCCGTTGCGGCGCAGCACCCGCTGCGACGGCAGATTCTCCAGATTGGTGGACGCCTCGGCGCGGTGCAACCCGAGTTCGTCCGCCATCACCCGGAGTACAAGCCCGACGGCGTGCCCGGCGTGCCCTTGATTCTGGGCGACGCTTGCGATCCAGTATCCGACGGAGCCGCGGCGCAGGTGCGGCTGCGGCAGGATGCCTCCGACGGTGACCTGCCCGATCACCTGGTCGTCGGCGAGCACCACGCCCGGCCAGACCGCGCCGGCCCGGTATCCGGCCAGCAGGCTGTCGATCCGCTCCGCCTGGCCCTCCGGGGTGAAGAAGTCAGCCGGCTGGGCCGGTTCCCACGGCCGGAAAGCCTCGAAATCCCGCACCCGATGCGCGGCGATCGGGGCGGCGTCGGCGGGCTGGATCAGGCGAATCCTGGTACTGCTGCGCATGGGCTGATCCTCGTCGCGGTGCGTCGGATGAGACGGCCAGCCTATGAGCTCGTAACACGATCTTGTTGAAGTGTGCTGGTGGGGCGTAACCGGTGTGACGAATCGGCCGTTCGTGAGGGTGTGGGTACTCGACCGTGGATCGTGGACGATGAGTTGTGGGCGTTGATCGAGCCGTTGTTGCCGCCGTGGCCGGAGCGGTCGCCCGGGCCTCGGCCGGTGTCGGACCGGGCTCTGTTTGCAGGGCATTCTGTTCGTCCTCTACAACGACATAGCCTGGCAACTCCTACCCCTGGAGCTGGGGTTCGGCTCGGGCCAGACGTGCTGGCGTCGCCTGGACCGGTGGCAGAAGGCAGGAGTCTTCGACCGGCGGCACCGAGTCCTGCTCTCGGAGCTGAACGCGGCTGGCGAACTCGACTGGTCACGGGCGTGGGTGGATGGTTCCCACATCCGCTGCGAAAAGGGGGCGCCGACACCGGTCCGTCGCCGGTCGACCGGCGGAAAACGGGCAGCAAACACCACCTGATCTGCGACGGACGCGGCACCCCACTCAAAGTCATCACCACCGCGGCGAACGTCAACGACGTTACCCAGACCCTCGCCCTGGTCGACGGCATCCCGCCCGTCGCGGGCCCCCAGGCCGGCCCCGCCGACGACCCGAAGCCCTCCTCGGCGACAAGGGATACGACTCCAATACCTACCGCGACGAGCTGCGTCGCCGACGGATCCTGCCCGTCATCTCCCGCAAGGGATCACCTAACATCAAGGGCATAGGCAACCTCCGCTACGTCGTCGAGCAGACCTTCGCCCTGCTCCACCACTTCAAACGCCTCGCCGTCCGCTGGGAACGCCGCACCGAACTCCACGAGGCCTTCATCTCCCGCGCCTGCAGCTCATCTGCTGGGAGACGCCTCAACAAGGCCCGCTCGTGATCGTGTTACGAGCTCTTACTCTTATGCCTCTGGCTCCGCTCATAACCCGCCGGACAGTCTCTGAGTCACAATGCCCCCATGACCGATCATCAGGCCCACACTCCCACCCGTCCGCTGCTGCGCCGCCCGCAGGACGGTGAACTCATAGACGTCGCCGGTGTCGCGCACTTCTTCCGGCTCACCAGCGATCACACGGGTGGGCACTTCGCCTTCGAGGAGTTCAGCCTCGCCCCTGGCACCATCGGTGCCAGGCCACACGTGCACGACGGGCATGATGAGTACTTCTACGTTCTGGAGGGCGAGTTGACGCTTCACACGGGAGACGGCGAGGTGACTGTCGGCCCCGGACATCTGCTCGCCGCCACACGCGGCACCCCGCACGGCTTCCGCAACGTGGGCCCGGCCCCCGTACGCGCCCTGTGTCTCTACACCCCCGCCGGCTACGAAGACTACTTCCGCGACGTCCACACCGCTGTGAGCGCGGGGGCCGAGGCGACCGACGAGCTGCTGGCCGAATTCCGCAGCCGCCACCGGACCAGCTCCTACCACGTTCCCTCGGACAGGCCCTAGTACTGCAACGGTGCGTGACGGGTGGGCAGATCGATCGTTGGTGTTGTCATGGGTGGGGATCTTGCTGAGGTCCGTTCGTGGGTCGGTGCACACGGTTCTTGTGGCGCTTCCGGTCCGCTTCCGGCTCACACCACCAGGGGGGGGCCTGGAGGTAAGCATGCCAAGGCCCCTGTGGATCAACCCCCACCAAGACAGCGGCAAAGAAGACCACGTCCGGGACGCAACGCAACCGCCCGCGCACTCGGCGGGATCAGCGCATCCTTATACCGCCCAGGAAGGGTCCGGGCGGCGTTGATGCGAGCGTCGGCTATTGTGCGATCCGCTCCGGGTGCCCGGAGCGGGAACACTGCGTGTGCCACCGGCTGCATCCGTACCTCGTTGTGCCGTGCTGCTGCGTACGCGTCTTTTGCAGGAGCGTCGGCTGGGCGCCGCGCGCCGCAATCATGAATGGGGTGGGGATGTCCAGTCACCGACTGTCCAAAAGGGGCCGATACATCGCCTGGGCGACGGCGGGTGCCGCCGTTGTCGCAGGTGCCGGAGTCGCGGCACAGACGTCGATGGCGGCCACGTCATGGCCTGCACAGAAGACCTATACCGGCCGTGCGTTCGACACCTGCACGGCGCCTTCGCTTCCGGCGATGCAAGCCTGGCATACGGGGTTCTACGGCGCTGCCGCGGTCTACGTCGGTGGCAGGAACCGCGGTTGCGCCCAGCCGAACTTGACTGCGTCCTGGGTGAAGTCGGTCAGCTCCACTGGTTGGAAACTGATACCGATCTACGTAGGCGCTCAGCCGCCCTGCCAGAAGAGCGCCAACCCGGAGAAGTTCACCGCCTCGACAGCGGCATCCCTCGGCGCGAGCAATGCCAATGACGCAGTCGCCAAGGCATCCGCGCTCGGCATGAAGGCCGGCAGCCCGATCTACCTCGACATGGAGCCGTACGACATCACCAACAAGGCGTGCAACGAGGCCGTACTGACCTACGTGCGCTCCTTCACCAAGACGCTACGGGCAATGACCTACCGCGGCGGCTTCTACGGCTTCAGCAGCTCCAGCGCGAAAGCCATCGCCGCTGCCACGAACAAGACCGACCTGCCGGGGAACCTCTGGTACGCAATGTGGGACAAGAAGAACACGACGACAACGGACTGGCCATGGGGTGCCGCGCAGTTCACCGACCACAGCCGCGGCCACCAGTACATGGTCAACAGCAAAGAGTCTCGCGGCGGATACACGATCACCGTCGACCGCAACGCCTGGGACGCCCCGGTCGCGATCATCGGGTGAGACCAACTCACGGTGCCGGGCAGCATTCGTCTCGACCGCGCCTGCCTTCCGGAGATGCTCGCAGTGTGCGCACCGCCGCTGGCAGTGGTGCGCATCGGGTGCCGCCACCGCCCGGCAATGCACCGCACCGTTTCATCGTGCACCGCATATCGGCCCAGGTCCTCGATCCGCTCGGCTGGTCCAGGCCCGCGGGGCCCACAGGCTCAGGACAGTGTCGGACGGTGTAGCGGTTCAGGCGCTTGCCGGCTGCTTCCTCGCTGATTCCAAGGGCCTGGGCGATGGTGTCCCATGGGGGTCCGTCGATGGTGTCGACGTTGAATGTGACGGCGACCCCGGAGGGCGGCCACGGTTCGTCGACGACCGGTGCTGTGAGGCGTTCTGACAAATGATCAGGGTAGAGCTCGCGGAGTCGGAGGCAGGTGTAGCCGGCGGTGGCGACGTGCTCCTTGTCGCCACCGATTTTGGCGAAGCGGCGGCCGTCGGTCTGGATGTGGATGCCGCAGTTCTTCTCGCACAGAATGACGCGCTCTTGTGCCAGGCGGTGTCGGCTGTCATCGGCCCTGTCTCCTCATGCGGTGGGCAGCTGGGGCAGCCCGCGCCCCAGGGGGAAGTGCCCGGGGCGCGGGGTGGTGCGGTCGGTGAGGTGCTGGCTCAGCCGAGAGGATTGGTGGTTTCGCGCAGGGTGGCCAGGGCCGGGGCGTACATGCGGGCCTTGATGGTGCCGAGGGTGTCGCCAGCCTTGTTCACCTGTGCCTGGGCGATCTCGATCGCGGTGGAGCGCACGGCGTCCTCGGGGACCGCCTGGTCGACGATGCCGGTGGCCGCGGCGTCGGCACCGCCGTAGCGGTGGGCGGTGAGCATGGCCTCGTGGGCGGTCTGCGGGGCCAGCCGGGACTGGATGAGGGCGGCCATGCCGGGGGTGAAGGGGATGTTGATGTCCGCTTCGGGCAGGCACCAGTAGCCGCGGTCGGCACGCATGACGCGGAAGTCGTGAACGAGGGAGAACATCGCGCCGGCGGCGAAGGTGTGCCCCTGCAGTGCGGCCACCGTGATGACCGGCAGCGACAGCATCCGTGCGAACAGCTCGTGGACCGAGACGACGTAGTCCTGGTGCTGGTCGGCGTGGGCGAACAGCCAGTCCAGGTCGAGCCCGTTGGAGTAGAACTTGCCTGTGGCGGCGGTGACCAGGGCGCGGGGGCCCTCCGCCTTCTCCACCTCGTCGAGCGCGGCACTGACGGCAGTGAGCCAGTCAGGGTGGAAGCGGTTCTCTCCGTCTCCGAGGTCGAGGACGAAGACGTTGTCCTGACGGTCGAGCGAGGGCATGGCGACTCCTTCGAGCTATGTGTATGTAGGTGAAGCGACGGCGGCCTATGCCTGGGGCCGGCGTTCGGTCCCGGGGCGGTCGCGCAGGGCGTACAGGAGCAGGTCGTGGATCTCGGCTGCGGCTGCCTCGATCGGGGCAGTGCTCTGCTCGGCCCGGCACATGATCACGGCACCTTCGACCGCGGCGATGATGAAGGCTCCGAGTCTCCGGCTGCGTTCTTCGGTCAGGCCGTGCCGGACGAACAGGGCCGCGAGGGCCTCCTGCCATCGGGCGAAGACCACAGCGGCGGAGCGGGCAAGCTGGGGTGCGTCGTCGTTGGTCTCCACAGCTACCGCCACGATCGGGCAGCCGGCGCGAAAGCCGCTCTCCACGAGCCGGTCGCGCCACAGCACGAAGAACGCGTCGATGGCCTCCACCGGATCTTCGGCCTGCATGACAGCGTCGATCAGACCGGCAATGAAGGCCCCCGCCAGCGCCACCGCCTCGCCGATGAGCTGCGTCCGCCCGCCGGGAAAGTGGTGATACACCGACCCGCGAGGGGCTCCGCTGTGGGCGAGGACCCGGTCGATGCTGGTCGCGCTTGCCCCATACTCGCGCAGCAGGCCAGCGGCACTGAGGACCATCCGGTCACGACCGACACTCCTGCGCGGGCTCACCCGTGCACCACCTTCCGGACGACGACTTGGCCCGCCAGGCGGCTACCTGTCGGTAACTTATGGGGTATGGCATAGAACATGCAAGAGGCGAGGGGTCCCGTAAATCGTTCGACCAGAACCAACGGGGCAGCCGATGCGCACCGGAAACGCGCCGGGTCCCGTGAATGGGTAGTCGCCGTCTGCGTTGACTCTCACAATCCGTCCATCGTCGGCAAACCGGACCACACAACGCGGCGGACGAAGAAATCAACGACCCCGCGTCCACGCCGCACAGGTTAAAGATCAAGTTGGTCACGGGCGACGATGACTACGCAGGTCGGTAATCCTCCGTGGGAGGTACTGGCCTACAACAGCTCAGAAGGGCCTGTGGTGCACAGCACTCAGGCTGGGTCGGCGTCGGCCAGGTCCACCCTGTCCCGCCGCACGGAGCCCACTGTCGGGAGGAGGTTGTCCTTCTGCGTATCGCTGACATCGTCATCCGCAGCCGGGTTCGGAGGCCGCTGCCGCCGGCTGCGTGCGGTGGGTGATGGGGAGGTGAGGACGGCGAGGCAAGCGATGACGAGTGCGATGCCGGTCCAGCCGGCGGCGGGGAGGCGTTCGCCGATGACCAGGACGGCGAGTACGGCCGCGACGGCCGGTTCGAGCAGGGACAGTGTGGTCGCGGTGCTGGCGGGCACGTGTGCCAGGCCCCAGCCGAACAGGACGTAGCCGACGAACATAGGGACCAGCGCCATGTAGGTGCCAACGGCCACGTTAGACCAGGAGCTGACGAGCGGGGCGCCGGTGACCACCAGGACGGGCAGCAGGAGCAGTCCGCCGAGCCCGAAGACGGCGCCCATCGCCGCGCGGGAGGGGATCTGGCGGGTGATGAGCCGGTGCGCGGCCCAGGAGTAGAGCGCGTACGTCGCGGCGGCGACGAGGCCGAGACTCACGCCGAGCAGCGTGGCAGCTACGGATGCCTGTCCGGTTCCGTTGGCGGCGTGGGCGGCTTCGGCGACGCACAGCAGGACGGTGCCGAGCAGGCCGAGGGAGGCCGCGAGCATCCAGCGGCGGGTGAGCCGGCGGTGGTCCACAACGCGTTCGATCAGGGCTGAGGCGAGGGGGGCGGTGCCGATGGACACCACGGTACCCACGGCGACTCCGGCCAGGTGCATGGAGCTGTAGAACGCCAGGGGATAGACCGCCACCGACGCCGCACCGAGCAGAACCGTGCCGCGCTGCTCGCGCAGGCGGGGTGCGTGGTGGGCGATCTGCCGTGCGGCGATGAGGGCTTGGAGGAGCCCGCCCAGTCCCATGGCGACGGCCCCGATCGCGAGCGGGCCCACGTCCGGGGCGAAGGTGGCGGCCGTACCCGTCGTACCCCACAGCACGGAGGCGGCCAGCACGCACAGCGCGCCCACCCCCGCGGACCGGCCGACTCCGGCGGGCCGCCTCACAGCCGGTCCAACAGGCCGGCAGCCAGGGAGCGGGCGTGCCGGAGCCGGTCGCCGTCGCCCTCCAGGCCGGCGCGGGCCATCGCGCCCTCCAGGAGGAAGGCGAGGTGCTCGGCCGTCGCGCGCGCCTCGCCGGGGCGGTCGGGCAGCAGTTCCTCCACGTGGCCGGCGATCAACCGCTCGACCTCCTCCTTGTGGGCACGCACCACGGCCCGGCCCTCGTCCCCGGCCGGGAGCTCGGCGGCGGCGTTGAGCAGCCCGCAGCCGCGGAACCCGTGCGCGTACGCGAACGCCGCATGATCGGCGTACGCGTCGAACACTGCCAGCACCCCCTCGCGCGGCCCGTCGGCGTGCTCCAGCCGCGCCCGGTAAAGACCGAGCCACTCCTCGTGCCGGGCGTCGAGATAGGCCCGAACCAGGTCGGCCTTGGAGGAGAAGTTGTTGTAGAGGCTCATTTTCGCCACACCGGCCTCGGCGGTGATCGTGTCGATGCCGGTCGCCGTCACACCGTCGGCATAGAAACGGCGGGACGCCGCTTCCAGTAGCCGCTCGCGGGCCGGTCGCCGCCGTCCACTCTCCGCCGTACTCACGTCGCTCTCGCTCATCACAGTCCAAACTAGGTAGGTAGGTCTACCTAGAGTACGGCGATGGCAGCCAGCTCGGAAGCGGGGCTGCACGAATGCGGCGCTCCCCATTGCGACCAGCAAAAAATGTCTGACGCTCATGGCCGGCTGGACGCCCGAGAGGGCTGTGGGGCCCCCACGCGAACGCGAAGTCATGGCCCTGGTCGCCACCGGACTGACCAACGACGAAATCGCCGGACACCTCTTCATCACCCCTTTCACCGTCAAAACCCACGCCAACCGGGCCATGGCCGAACTCGGCGCCCGCGACCCGCGCCCAACTCGTCGTCATCGCCTACCAGACCGGCATCGCCCGCATCGGCCCCGCATAGCAAAGCCAGCCCGGCGGCGAACGCCTCTGGGGTTCCTTGGCCTTGCTCGCCACACCCTCGATGACCATTCGGTCAATCGGGGCAGCTCACAGCGCCTTGCGAGGCGATCGAGGGCCCGCCGGGGTGCAGGGTCCAGCCGGCCTTCCCGGCCCTGCAGGCCAACAAGGCTCTGTGGCGGAGGCGGAGACGTCCGGCTTCACAGGGGGCCAGATCTATGTACCCATGGGCCAGCTGGAAGCCAGCTCGGACTTCCCCGCTCGGCAGAGGGACTTCTCCAACGCCTCTGTGCAGGCTGCCCGCGACGAGCACGTTCACCTCACCAAAGCCAGCGCCGCATACGTGACCACAGCCCTGGCAGAGTTACGGAGATCACGGAGCGAGAAGGTGGCCTGCGGCGACCGCCGAGGCCACCGTCCCTCCGGCCACCACCGCCGAGGCTGCGAACAGTGGGACCCTCGGCATCCACGTCCGCAGCGTCCGGGAGCGCGAGACTCTGTCCAGCAGCGCGTCCCGGCAGCGGAGCACGATCAGGCCGACGCCGGTGAGCGTCAGCGCCATGCCGAGGCCGAAGGCGGCGACCATCGCGAGGGCGATGCCGACCTTGCCGCTCAGCAGGCCGGTGAGCAGGACGAGGAAGGCGGACGGCGAGGGCAGCAGGCCGCCCGAGGCACCGAGGAGCACGATGCCTCGCCAGGTGAAGAGGGACGGGGCGTCCGGGATGTGATGGCTGTGCCCGTGATCGTGTCCGTGGTCATGCCCATGATCGTGTCCGTGGTCATGCCCGTGGTGGGGATGTTGGTGTTTGTGGTGGCGCAGGTGCCGCCGCAGCAGACTCACGCCCACCCCGGCCACCACCAGCGCCGCGATCAGCTGCAGCCACCCTGTCAGCGCCGCGATGCCTGGTGTGCTGTTTGCCGCCAGCCACCAGCCGACCGCCAGCGTGGACACCGAGAACGTATGCATCACGGCGACGATCCCGCCCAGCCACACCGCGTCGCGCGGCCTGCCCCTGCCGCCCACCAGATACCCGGCGGCCAACGCCTTCCCGTGCCCCGGCGCGCAGGCGTGGAGCGCCCCCACGGCCGCGGCCACGAGCAGCGCCAGCGGGAGGGCCGTGCCGTGGTCCAGCAATGAGGTCAGGTCGGTTGTCCAGGCCCCCCAGCGCGAAGCGGCCGGTGCGGCCGCGGCGGTCCCCGCGGCCGCCGGTTTCAGGGTCAGCGTCCGCGTCGGCTCCTGCGCCGTGTGCAGCCCGCCGGAGCCCGTGTCGGTCACGGACAGTGTCCGGTACGACGGGTCGAGGTCCGTCAGCGCCGTGACCGTCAGCTCGATGCGTTCCACCGGCCGCGGGCAGACGAAGCGGAGCTTCACGTCGTCCGCCCGGTCCACCCGGCAGGGGCGGCCGTCCTGTCGTACGACGATGTGCGAGCGCAGATAGCTCGCCTCGTCACCGCCGGACTCGTTCTTCAGGACGGCGACGTCGTCCCGCTGCGCGGACCACGTTGCGTCGACGGTTGTGCCCGCTGCCTCGATCCTCACGACGGGAGGGGTTCCGAAGGGGTGCGCCTGCGCCGTCCCCGCGCTGCCCAGGAGCAGCACGGGGACGGCGGTCAGCAGGAGCAGCACCCCGGTGCGGAGTGATCGCACGGTGGCGCTTCCTTTCTACTTCCGGCGTGCGGCGAGCGCGTGGACTGTGCCGTCGTCGGTCAGGGCGAAGACCCAGTCACCGCTCACAGAGAGGGCCGAGGCCACTCCCGCGCCGAGGTTGTACGAGGCGACCTGCGTTCCGTTCGCCCGGTCCAGGACGAGCAGGCGACCGTCCCACGTCCCGACGTACACATGGGACTTCGTGACCAGCGGATGCATCGTCGGCGCTCCGCTACCGGCCGAACAGCCCATGGCGACCCGCCACTTGTCGTCCAGCGGGCTTTCCCCCGCCAGATAGCCCGATTTGGCCTCCCACACCGGCTTCGACGGATCGGTCGCGCTCGTGTCATAGGCGCGTACGACACCGTCCCGGCCCGCGACATAGGCGATGTCGCCCCATACGGATGGGCTGGTGAGCGGGGCGCGCCCCGGCTCGCAGGTGCTGCCGCCGCCCAGCTTGGACTCCCAGGTCACCGAGCCCGTCTTCGGGTCGTGCCCGCGGACGCCGTACGCCGTGAACGTCACCAGCTTCGCCGTGCCCGTGGCCGGGTCGGTCAGGACGGGCGAGGAGTGGCTGTCGATGTCGCCCGCGGTGTCCTTCACCCACAGCTGGGTGCAGGTCGCGAGGTCCATGGCGATGACGGTATTGCTCGACATGGAGTGCAGATAGGCGGTGTTGGAGCCGGGCTCCCGGATCACCGTGCTGTGGGCCTGTCCCCAGGAGAACGCGGCGCCGAAGCCGCCGGGCAGCATCCCGCCGGTCCCGGCGTCCCGGCAGCGGACTGTGTAGGCGTCCTGGTAGACGGCGACCGAGCGGTGGTCCGCGCCCGCCAGCGCGAAGACGCTGACCGGTCCTCCGGCGCGGCCGTAGCGGCGCACGCTGTCCCCGTGGGTCTCCTCGCGGTCGATCGACTGCCAGGCGATGCGGCCGCTCGCGGCATCGAGCGCGTAGATCCGGCCGACGCCGGTGGTCAGATAGGCCTTGCCGTCATGGAGCGTCGGCGCCGACTCGGCGTCGCCGTCCAGGTACGTGCGCCACAGCTCACGCCCGGAGGCGATGTCGTACGCGAGCATCATGCTGTACGGCGAGTCGAAGGCGCGGGACGAGACGAGGAGTTTGCCGTCCGCAACCACCGAGCCGTTGAGGTTGAACTGCTCGCCGGTGTGACGGGCCCACCTGAGGTCGAGCTTCGCGCCCGGAGCGTCGCCGCTCGCGGACCGCCCGGCCTCGTGGCCGCCCTGCCTCAGCCAGTCCTGCCCGGTCCCGGGCTTCGCGAGCTCGGAGTCGCGCACGATCTCGAAGGTGTTCTTCACGACGGGGAACTGCTCGCCCCGGGTGTCGTACGCGACCGACTCTGCCGTGTACGTGCCGGGCCGCAGCCCGCTCAGCGTGCCGCTCGCCCGGGTCCAGGCGCCGCGTGCGTCGGGGCAGGGCTCCGGCGTGCCGCCGGGCGGGGTGTAGCAGTTCTCGATGCCGGGGCGGGACACCCCCTTGCCGAAGCGCACGTCCTCACGCTTCACCAGGTTCCCTCGGCTGTCGCGGACGGTCAGCACCGCCCTGGCGGGCGTGCGGCCGTCGTCCTCCGCGTACACCTCGACGGGCACTGCGGCCTTGGCGCCGTGCACGCTGCCCTGCGCGGGGCTGACCAGCGCGGCGTCGTCGTCGATGTCGAACTGCCGGTGGATGCCGGTCACATGGCCGGTGTCCTCGTTGCGGGGTGTGCGCGGATCGTCCGTGATGGCTCTGAAGTCGAGCACCTTGTAGTCGGGGCGGGCACCGTCGATGCCGTACGTACCCTGGTTGTTGATCTCGACGGACCGTTTGAAGGCGCCGCGCCGGAACTCCGCCTGCTGGTTGTGCCCGGCGGCGACCAGCCGCACGTCGTACTTGGCGAGCTCGTCGATCGTCGGCTGCATGCCGGCGCCCGGGCCCCACTGGGTGAACAGAGAGCGGTGGGCGAAGACGAACACCTGCTTGCCCACCGCGTGCCGGGCGAGGTCCTGGCGCAGCCACTCCAGCTGCGGCTTCAGCCCGCTCGCGTCGTAGTTGTCCTCGAGGACGACGATGTGGCGGCCACCCCGGTCGAAGCTGTACCACTCGGGGGCGAGGTTGCGGCGGTAGTACTCCATACTGCCGGCGTAGCCCTGGGAGGTCGCCGTCCCGCCGAAGTCGTGGTTGCCCATCACCGGGTAGAAGGGGTGCCCGAGCCGCCCCTCCTCCAGGCCCTTGCTGAACAGGTCGTACGCGCCCTGACGGCGCGGCTCGGCTGCGTAGTCCGTGACGGTGAGGTCGCCGGTCGAGATCTGCATCGTCGCGCCGTCGACCTCGGACATCGCCCGGACCTGGCCGGTCCACTGGGGCAGCGCGCGGCGGGCCTCGTCGTCGGTGCGGTTGCCGACTTCGGGGTCGGAGTTCATGACCCACTTCTCGGTGGGGTCCGAGGCGTTGCGGTCGGGTACGAGTGCGAAGTCGACGTCCCTGCCGCCGGTCTCGGGGACCTTGTGGAAGAACTGCGGGATGTAGTCCTTGCGCAGCGCGGGCGTGTAGCCGTCGGGCGAGACGATGCCGACAAGGTCGGTTTCGCGCCGCTTCGGATCGATCTGCAGGCTGTACGAGCCGTCCGCGCCGGTCGCGGTCCACACGGCGCCGTCGGTGACGTCGATGCCGGGCATGGGCTGCTCGCCCCTGTCCCGCTCGCCGTTGCCGTTGCGGTCTTTGAAGACGGTGCCCTTGACGGTTGCAGTGGCGGCCGGATCCGCGCTGCCGTCGGCGAAGGCTGCCTGGGGCGCGAGGAAGGACAGAGCGACGGCACCGGCCGTCGCCAGCTGCCAGCGCCGCCGGGTACGGCGCAGTCCGTGGACGAGGGACGGCAGTCGCCAAGCGGCGAGCAGAGCGGCGGCACCGGCGGCCGTGATGAACGCGACCATGAGCCAGGGGAACGACGGCAGGGCGTGCGCGCCGTGGACATCGACGAGCGGGGTGGCGGCAGAGGCGTCGACCGCCGTGCCGTCGAACTCGACGACGACCTGGGTCAGTCCGCCCTTGTCGATGAGGGGGCTCAGGTCGAGCGCCTCGACATGGCAGCTCCACGCGAGCTCGATGACGACGCCGCCGGGCACGCCGCCGTTGTCACCAGGCACGCCGGAACCGGTGGCCGGGCAGGGGGCCGAGAGCAGCCCGGCCGCCCATGCACCGGCCTGCTCGGGAGCCACTACGGCGTTGTGCACGATGAGGCGGCCGCTGGTGACGTTGTCACCGGGCGCGACCACGAGTTCCGCATGCTCGCGCGTGACATGCGCGGATGCGGCCTGGGCGCCGGTGCCCAGCACGAGAAGCAGTAGCGCGAGGGCGAGCCCGGCTGCTCTGCATATGTGTTTCATAAAGCGGACGTTAATGATCCGTGGGTCGGTTACCGGTCGGTCCTGATCGAATTCACGGAGCCGCCCGGAAGCGTTCAGCCTCCAGTTCGCGGCTGTTGGATCACTCGGGCGCTTGAGACCTGCCGTCGGCGATCCCTGCTCGGCCAGTTCCCCACCAAGGGTCCTCGGATGCCCCGCTTCGTCACCGACGCCTTTCCCCCTGACGGCCAGCTCGGCGTACTCCGCCGACTCGTCGCACACCAGCGCCTCGGCGATCGTGGCGTCATCGATCTCACGGCCGGCCGGTTGAGCCCTGCCGAGGTGACGTGTACCCCAGGCGTTAGCCTCCCGCTTTCATGAAGTCTGGTGTCCCGACGGGTGGTCAGGCAAACGAAAAGTGCCTCTGACCAGCAAGAATGAGGATTGTCGAGGTCCTTGTACCTGCCACCGTCGTAGGCACTTCCCAGGTGAAGAAGCGTATCGGGTCGTACCCGCGTGTCCGCGTTGAGGGCGGTGGCCGGGCAGTGGTCTCGCAGGCGGGAGGCGTCCTGCTGGTGGAAACGCCCATAAGACCGGGTTGGACCAGGCGATATCGGCGGATCTGGCGCCGGTGCAAGTCGCGGGCGGTGCACGATCCGGGGAAGATCCTGCTGGATGTGGCCCTGGCGGTCGCGCTCGGCGGGGACTGTCTGGCCGAGCCGGCCGTGTTCGGTCCGGTGGCCTCCGATCCCACCGTCTCCCGCCTCATCGATGTCCTCGCCTCGGCAGGGCCGAAGGGCCGCCCGTCCAGCAGCTGTTGGACGGGGCGGACGGTGATGTCGATGTGTTGCCCATCCAGCGGGCCGCCAATGAGACTCCCCCACGTCCAAGTCGTTGACCAGCGCTAATGGAGAAGTCCGGCTGGAGGTACTAGGTGGCCGAGGCCGTCCGTACTGCTGAGGCCTCGTGCTGGGCGCGGGCTGCGGCCACGAGGTCACCGGCCATGGTGTGGGCCTTGGCCAGGGTGTCGAGGCCCACGGCCAGCCAGGTCCGGGAACCGATCTGTCGCCACAGCCTGACGGCTGCTTCGGCGCGTCGGCGGGCTGGCGCTGGACGTCCTGCTATGAGTTGCGCCTCGGCGAGTGCATTGAGCGTTGCCGCCTCGCCCCACAGATTGCCGAACTCCCGGTAGGTCCAAAGGGTGCCGGCCAGTATTCGGCGCCCCTCCGCCTGAGCGCCTTGTCGCACCAGGACGTCCCCCAGCCAGCAGGTGGCGTGTGCGGTGGTGAGCCGGTCGCCCAGACTCTCGCTGATCGAGGCGGCCGTCCGGAAGTACTCGGCGGCGGTGGAATAGGCGCCACGCGCACGGTGGCCCTGTCCCAGGCATCGCAAGGCCTGTGCTTCTCCAGGCCGGTAGCCCGCTTCCCTGCTCTCCCGCAGGCAGTGCGTAAACCGCTCCATGGCCGCTTCGACACGCCCCTGCTCCAGGTAGATGACACCGATGCCGTTGGTGGCGTAGACGAGGCAGTTGACGTTCTCGACCGTTCGGGCCAGCTCGGCTGCCTGTTCGAAATGATGCACGGCCGAGGAGTACTGGCCCAACAGACGGTGGACGTATGCCAGCCCGGCTGTGGCGCTGGCTCGGTAGGCCGGGCCCTCGCCGTCGGCCAACCGCAGCGCCTGCTCGAAGTGGTCCAGCGCCTCCGGGTACCGGTCGAGGATGGTGGTGAGTTCGCCGAGGCAGCGGTGGAGCTGGGTGGCGCTGCGCTGGTTTCCGCTGTCCAGTGCTGCCTTGAGCGCCCGGCTCTGGGTGCGTTCCCAGTCGTCGAAGTTGCTGCCGATCTGGAAGAGTGTCGTCAGCGTGGTGGCCAGCCCGGCGGCCAGCGCAACTTCTGCTCTGTCAAGCGCCTGGTCCACCACGTCGATGAGGAGCTGGCGCTCGTCGTTGAACCAGGCCAGTGGGTCCGCGAGGATCTGGATGGTGTCCGTCGGGGAGGGCCGCCAGGATGTCAGGCCGGACTGCGAGGTGCCCTGGAAGTCGACGCTGAGGGTGTCCGCGGCCAGGTCGGCCAGGTGCAGGCTCGCGCCCAGCAGCCGTGTGAGCGCGGCCGTACGGTCCTGGGGCGGGACCTCCCGTTCTGCCCGTTCCCGGCTCACCAGCCGCACCAGGTCGTGCAGCCGGTAGCGCACTGCGGTGGCACCGGCAGCCCCGACTTCCACCACATGCACATCCACCAGCTCGTCGAGCACGGCCTCCGCCCGGCCCAGGTCCATATCCAGCAGCGCGGCCAGGGCCCAGACGGCGAAGTCCGGTCCGGGCAGCAGGGCGAGCATCCGCAGGGCGTGCCGAACTTTAGGGGTCATGCCCCGGTAGGTCAGCTCCAGGCTGGCTCGCACGGCGATGTGGCCGACGGCCAGCTCATCAAGCTTGCGTTGCTCGTCGGCGAGCGCACGGGCGACTTTGGCCAGGGGCCAGTGTGGTCGTGCGGCCAGTCGTGCTCCGGTGACCCATACCGCGAGGGGAAGTCCCCCGCAGGTTTCCACGATGGATCGGGCCGAGTCGGCCTCCGCGACGGTGCGGTCTGTGCCCACCATCTCACGCAACAGAGCCAGCCCCGTCGTGGAGTCGAAGACTGTGAGGGGCAGCCGGATACCGCTCAGGCTGGCCAGCGTGGTCCGGCTGGTGACGATGGCGGCGCAGTGTTCTCCGCTGGGCAGGAGGTCGTCCACCAGCAGTGCGTCGGCCGCGTTGTCCAGCACGACGAGTGTCCTGCGCTGGGCCAGCAAGGTGCGGTAGAGATTGATTCGCCCGGTCGCGTCCGGGGGCATCGCTCCGCCGTGTACGCCGAGCGCCCGCAAGAAGGCGCTCAGGACCGTGAACGACTCGGCCGGCTCGTCACCGAAACCCCGCAGGTCCACGTAGAGCTGACCGTCCGGAAACCGGGAGGTCAGCAGATGCGCCGTGCGCACGGCGAAGGCCGTTTTGCCGACCCCAGCCGGTCCGGTGACCAGCAGGGTCACCGACCCGGCTGTCTCCTGGCCGACCAGGTGGCAAGCCTCGGCCACCTCGTCTTCCCGGCCCACGAACAGGGACGGGGCCGGCGGAAGCAGACGCGGGCGCGGTTGCTGTGCGCTCGCTCCGCCCCAGTCCTCGTGACCGCTCCCGGTGGCGTCGTCCCGCCGGTCCGAAACCGGCGCGTGCGGGCCCGACGCTGATGAGGCCCGCCGAGGGGACATGTCGCGTGCCGGTGCGGAAGCGCTCGCGGAGCGCGGGGCCGGCTCGTCGAGGGCAGGGTCGGAGGCGAGTATCTGCTGGTGAAGCTGTCTTAAGGCTCGGCCGGGGTCGACCCCCAGCTCCTCTGCCAGCCGCCCTCGCATGGTCTGGTAGTGGGCCAGGGCGTCGGAGGGTCGGCCCTCGCGGTGCAGGGCGAGCAGGAACTGGCCGGCCACCCGCTCGTCCAAAGGATGGGCGACAGCCCGTGCTGACAGATCGGCCAGACACTCGCTGTGGCGGCCGGTGCGCAGCATGGCGTCGGTCCGGTCCAGCTCCGCCGCCCATCGCTCTGCCTGCAGTTGCTCGCGCACGGTGTCCAGCCACAGGGAGTCCAGACCCGCCAGCGGTTCGCCCCGCCATTGCCCGAGCCCTTCCTCGAACAGTTTCAGGGCGGACCGGTCATCGGGGGCCTTCCTGGCCCGCGCGATCAGGTGGCGGAAGCAGTGCAGATCCACCGTGGTCTTGTCGATGTCGAGCACGTAGCCACCGGACCTGCGGGCCAGACGGATGCCGTGCGGGTCCAGCCCGTGGCGCAAACGAGATATATAGGAGTAGAGCGTGTCTCGGGCCCGAAGGGGCACGCGATCATTCCATACGCGGTGGAGCAGTTGGTCGGCCGACACGGGGCGGTTTGCGTCAATCAGCAGAACCGCGAGAACGCACTGCTGCCGCGGGTGCCCCAGAGGTACCGGCCGACCACCCACTCGCACCTCAAGAGCGCTCAATAACTGGAACTCCACCATGCCGCGCTCCCCCTTCATGCCAGTACAGGCCTGAAAGGGACTGTGACCTGCCCCTGAAGGTTTCTCGCAAGGTTTGCCCCAGGTCGGCCGTACATGGTTGTCGACGTGTCCAAAACCGGGCGGTACACCGCCCGGAACGGCACGAGCGGTGTACTCGCGCGTCGCGTCAGAAGACGCAGGACGTGCCAGGCACCGACCTCGCGGTTCTCATCCGTGTCGACTGAAGGGTTCTCAAGATGAACACACGCATTCGGCGCCACGCTCAGGCTGCGATCGCCGGCCTGGGGGCGTTGGTCGCGGTCTTCGTGATGCCTGGCCAGGCTCACGCGGCTCTCGGTTCCTGGAACCTCGAGGGCAGTGGTTCCGGTGTGGTCGGTGCGCACGCCTGGGGTTCTCTCACCCTCGGCTCCGACGGCCGCTACTACCTGGCTGCCAACATCAAGGACACCGCGGCGGACGGCCACGGTGCTCGACTCGAAGTCATGGCGTATTACAACGACGGCTGGAGCAGCCGGTACGAGAACCTCAACGCCACGGGCAACCAGGCGACGAACAGCTTCACTTGGAACTTCGCTCCGGACCTGTACTACATCGACGCCCGAGAGTGCCTCACCGAGCAAGGCGAGGAATATCGCTGCGCGAGCTCTTGGCACGTGATCCACCGGGTGCGCCCTTGAGCCGTTGCCCGGCGCCGGGCGACGGCAGACGGCTCTTCGGTGCTGAGGGCTCTGACGAAGAAGCACCGGACGGCGGCTGCCACGGCCCGTGACCGGCCTCGGCTCCTTGGGGTGCGGGCCGCGACCGGAACTGGGGGCCGGTCGCGGGCCGCGCAGCGCGGCGACACTGCGCCCCATGAATTCGATGAAACGGAGATGGCCGACTGCCGTGCCGGCCACCGTGCGCGGGGGCGGTCGGCCTGACGACCGGGTGGCCCAGGCCGCTCCGTGGTACTCCGTTGCCGGGGCGGGGCGGGCGGCTGCCGGTCGCCGGATCATGATGGCGGAGGCCGATGCCTCGGAGCAGGCCGATGCCTCCGAGTGACCCGGCATGTCGAGCGGCCTGTGCCTGCCCCCTAACGGGCTCGACTCCGATGCCGAGCACGGTCCGGCGACCGGCACTCCGGCGACGGTGACGTGGCCCGGCTCGCTCTTCCTCATCGAGGAGTCGGTGCTGTACTTCCAGCTCGGCTCGGCCTCAAGACGTGACGAACCCGGGTCACATACCAGCACATATGACCTCCCGTCACCACGTCGCGCACGCCTGGGAGTATGAGGAGTCACTGCTGCCTCACCTCTTGGAGTACGACCATGACCCGTCGCCACCTCATGTCCCTGGCCGGAGGGTCCCGCCGGTCCCACGCACCGGGTGGGACGCCGCGGGGCGGGGGGTGCGCGGGTTGTGGCGGTCGGGGGCGGAGCCGGGAGGGCCGTTCGCCGAAACCGCCGCCGGGTGGCCGTCGCCGCCGCATTCGCGCGGCTGGCGCGGCTTGCCGCGGCTGACCGAGCTGGACGCGCTGCTGCGCCGGGCCTCCGACTGCCTGCGCCGGACAGGTCCGCACTGGAACTGCTGACGCAGCCGCCGGCTGACCGGTAACGCGCAGGCAAATCACGGACACGGTCATCCGATCTTCGGTTCTGTCCCCGCCGCCCAGTCGCCGAACCCTTTACGACTCCCCATTCCCCACGACCCCGGAGACACCGCCATGCCACGCGTCCTCCTCGTCGAAGATGACCCCTCCGTTCGCGAGGGCGTCGAGATCGGGCTGCGCCGGCGCGGGCACGAGGTCCTCGCCACCGCGACCGGCGAGGCCGGTCTGGAGGCACTGCGTGCCTTTCGCCCCGATCTCCTGCTGCTCGACCTGATGCTGCCCGCCATGAGCGGCGTCCAGGTCTGTTGCCGGGTACGCGAGACCAGCCAGTTGCCGATCATCATGCTGACCGCGCGCGGCGACGACTTGGACATCGTCGTCGGCCTGGACGCGGGTGCGGACGACTACATCGTCAAGCCCGCCCGTACCGAGGTTATCGAGGCCCGCATACGTGCCGTGCTGCGCAGCATCGAAGGACCGACCGACGCGAGGCCCGCCATTGAGCACCACGGTGAACTCGAGATCGACCGCGCCGGTCACACCGTCCTCAAGTCGGGCGACCGGGTCGCCCTCGCGCCCTCCGAACTGAAGCTGTTGCTGCACCTGTCTGCGGTGCCGGAACAGGTCTTCAGCCGGCAGCGGCTCCTGGAAGAGGTCTGGGAGCACAGTTACCACAGTGACGTCCGTCTGGTGGACGCCTGTGTGCGCCGGCTCCGCGCCAAGATCGAAGATCCGTGCCGCGGTCCTCGATACATTCAGACCCTGCGGGGCTTCGGCTACCGCTTCGGTCCGCTGTGAGGATGCCTGGAGCGACCGCCGCGTTCGGGCTGCGCACCCGGCTGGTGATCGCGTTCCTGCTGGTGGCTGCGGTCAGCGCCGTCACGACCGCCGCGTTGACCTATCGGGAGGCGCGCAGCGCGGTCCTCGTGCGTGCGCAGGACACGGCCGTCGCCTCCTTCCGCGAGGAGGTCGAGCAGTTCGTCCCCAGCCTGCCCCTGGACCCGGATTCCCTGCGGTCGTACCTCTACGACATCGCGGCGCGCGCCAAACCCCATCCGTGGATCGTCTTCGCCGAGTACGGCTCGTTGCGCGCCTCCTCAGGTGACCGGCCCGTCTCCGGTGTTCTTACCGCGGAGCTGCGCCGCACCGCGCACACTTCGCCGCACGGCAGCTTCGAGCGGGTCGTCAAGGACGGGAGCGCGTATCTGACGATCGGGATGCCGGTGATGACGCGAGTCGTCGCCGGCGGCGACGCGGTGCCGAGTGGCCTGGTTCTCTTCGCCGTGATGCCCATGACGAGCGAGGAGGTGGACATCGACGCACTGGTGACCGCTGCCCGCGACGGCGCGCTGCCAGGGCTGGCCGTGGCCCTGGTGCCCGCATTACTCGCGGCGCGCAGCGTGCTACGCCCCGTACGTGAACTGCGGCGTGCCGCAGCCTCCATGGGTGGCGGGCAGCTTGACACACGTATCCCCGTACATGGCCGGGACGAAATGGCCGACCTGGCCAGGACGTTCAACGAATCGGCAGCCCGCCTTGAACGCTCCGTGCAGGAGTTGCGGGACGCCGGGGCGCGGGCCCGGCGCTTCGCCTCGGACGTCTCGCACGAGTTGCGCACCCCACTCGCCGGTATGCTCGCCGTCACGGACGTGGTGGACGAGGACGCCGAGACGCTCGCCCCGGACACCGCTCGGGCGGTGCGCCTGATCAGCGCCGAGACAGGCAAACTGGCCGTACTGGTGGAGGATCTGATGGAGATCTCCCGCTTCGACGCCCGCGCGGCGGAGCTCAACGCCGACGAGGTAGATGCGGCGGAGGCCGTGCGCAGCACCCTGTCCGGCAGGCAGTGGCTCGGCCGGGTCCGCGCGGAGCTGCCCGACGGCATCCGTATCCGCCTCGACCCGCGCCGCTTCGACGTCATCGTGGCCAACCTGGTCGGCAACGCCCTTCGCCACGGTACCGAACCGGTCACTGTGCGGCTGTCGGCACGCAGGGGTGCGCTGATCACCGAGGTGCACGACGGCGGCCCCGGGATCGCCCCGGACGCGCTGCCGCACATCTTCGACCGTTTCTACAAGGCGGACGCCGCACGTTCCCGCTCATCGGGCAGCGGCCTCGGGCTTGCGATCACCGCGGAGAACGTACAGCTGCACGGCGGCTCGATCCGCGCGGAGAACGCGCCCGGCGGCGGCGCGCTGTTCACTGTGGAGCTGCCCTTCGACGGGCCCGCGTCCGGGAGCAGCGCACCGGATGGTCCGTCCCCCGCGCACGGTGGCATGGGGCCGGCGGACAGCCGGGACCGAACGGAGGTCACCGCGTGAGGAAGTCGGCGTTCCGTGCGCGTCGAGCGGTCCGGCTCGCCGCGCTGCTGGTGCTCGCCGGAGGCCCGCTCCCGCTCGTAGGCTGCGGTATCCAGGAGACGGCCGTGATCGAGGCCGGCAGCCCGGCTGTCGCCGATCTGCTTCCCCCGCGTGAGGGACGTGTGCTGTTGTTCTTCTTCTCCCCCGACAATGAACTGCTGCCCGTGCCACGGACCGTCGAATCACCGTGGCGGAACGGCGTTGCGGGCTCCGTCGGGCCGGATGACTCGTCGGCCCGCCCGGACGAGTCACACAGACGGGACGGCCTCGGCGGTTCGCAGCCGGTGAGTGAGGAGATGAGCGAGTCCCTCTCGCCACTCGCGGCCGTCACCGCCCTGCTCGCCGGGCCGGACAAGGCCGAACGGCGGGCCGGGTTCCGCAATGCTCCCTCGCTGCCCCGTGCGGCATCCGCCGCGGACCGGGTCGTGACAGGTGGCCTCACCGTCGAGGTCGAGCTGCGCCTGCGGGTGACACGGCTGACCGCACCCGCCCGCGACCAGATCGTCTGCACGGCGGCGTACGCGGCGCATGCGCAGGGGGCCGTGTCCGTAAGCCTGGTCGGGCAGGAAGGACGCCTCGCCCCGGCCGACTGCCCCGTTCGACCGGTCCCGGTGCCGGCACGCTGAGCCGTGGCAGAGGGCATGCAAACGGCTGAGCACCGGTCGAAGAGGCCAATCCCCGAGCTGCGAGGCCCGGTTGCCGTCGACTCCGCCAACCCGGGTGGCGCCCAGCCGTCTGACGGATCCGGGGCGGCCCCGCCGTGGATACCCGGCGGGACAGTCGGACCCCGGCAGAATCGAAACTTCCCGGCGGACCCGCACGGGAAGGCGGCCCGCCGAAACCTCCGTTCCGGCGGGCCGCCTCCTCAACTCACCCGGGGCCGCGTCCCGCCCGTCGGAGTCTCACCCGATCGCGCGCCCCCGTGGGTTCCGGCCCCGTGTTGCCTCACCTGCCGAAGAAGGCGTCGTGGATCGTGACCGTCGACTGGTTGTCATCCTTGTCGGTGACGACGGCCTTCAGCGAAATCGCCTTGCCCTTCTCCGGGGCGCGAACCGTGATCTTGTCCGCCCTGACTGGAACGGGCAGCCACTTCGTGTCGTCGTACGACACCAGGACCTGCAGGGTCTTCAGGTTGGCGCCGGCCGCCGCGCCCTGCACCTCGACGGGGACGGTCTGCTTGCCGCCTGCCGGAACAGTGGAGTCCAACGCGAGCTGCGGCAGGAAACGGACCGTGGAGACCGGGAGCATGGTCGGGCTCGCGGTGCGGGCCGAGCTGAAGGTCCACGAGGCGTCGATCCGGGTCCCGGTGCGGTTGAACGTCGGGTTCCGGTGAATCGTGGTTGCCACCGTGTACGCGGCGGATTCCGACGGCAGCGTAAAGGGCTCCTGGTCGATGGCAGCGTCCTTCTGCGTGTACAGCTCGCCGTTGCGGTGGATGGTGGTGCTCGCACCTGAGTACTGGGCGAACCCGGAATGACCCGACCCGTCACTGACCAGCGGCAACGCGCCATAGATGTCGTCGCCGTCGCGCACGATTCCGTCGTTTGCGTTCATCCGCGGCCCCAATACACCGACATTGAAGTTCTCGGTGTACGTCGCCCCCGCCGTAAACCGCTGCGGCCCGTCGAGCTCGTATGCCGAGTCGAAGCTCCGGTAGCCCGCCGGGTCCGTCTCGCCCAGTACACCCGCGACGATGTTCCAGGCGGCCCCGTCGGCCGTGGACAGATACACATTGCGCGTTCCCGGTGCCGACTGCACGGAGTAGGGGGCCTCGACGCCGCCTCCGTAGTCCAGTACGCCGTGCGCCGCGAGGGCACCCTCGAGGCCGGGTACGGACGACCCGATCCTTGCCTTCACCAGGGCCATGTCCTTGGGCGTGTAGGTCTTGCTGTAGCCGGTGGCCAGCTCCTGGACCGGGCCGCCGGTGAGGACGTTGTATTCGGTGGTGCCCCGCTCCCAGTGCGCGGACCACTGCTGGGCAAGGGAACCGTCGTCCATCTTGGGACCCTGGTACGCGGTGCGCAGGTTGTCGAAGCTGCTGAACTCGCCCCCCTCGATGATGAAGGTCTCGGGTGTGCTCAGTGTGTACATCATTCCGGCGCGTGTGGGGCGTGCGGCTGCGTCCGGCACCTTGAAGGTCACGGGCCGGGTGGTCCGGGCGTCGAGGGTGACAGTGGTGGGACCGGTCACCGAGAGCTGCGGATTGTTGATCAGATCGGCGCCCTTGTGCGGGGCCGCAGGGTCCACCAGCATGTCGGCAGCGAGACTGTAGGTACCGCGCGGCAGCCGGACCGTGGCGGAGCCCGACGACAGGTCCGGGAAGAACCGCTGGCCTGCGGCGGACTCGCGGTAGCCCTTCAGGTCGGCCTGCCAGGTAGTGCTGGCTGCACCGTCCCGTCCGATGGTCTTGAAGGTGACGTCGTACGACTCGCTCTCACGCTCCACCGCTGCCGCGGTGCGCACGGTCTGGCCACCTCCGGACGCGACGACCGTGGCTGAGTACGAGCCGTCGACCGTACCGCCGAGCCGGGTGTCGGCCGTCAGATCCACGGCGGCGTCGCCGCCCGCCGGGACCGTGATCCGCTGCACCCCGAGGGTGAAGAACCCGGCCGGGGCGGGCTGTCCGTCTCCGCCGGTGGGCGCCGCCAGCGACAGGTCCAGCGTCACGTCGGCGGTGCCGTTGTTTCGGTACCTCACCTGCTTGGTGACGGGTGTGTCGTCGGTGTGGGGCCACTGCTGGGTGCCCAGGCTGACCGAGCCCGGTTCGGAGACGAGCGTCTGGTCGATCGCCTTGTCGACGGTGAGCCGGCCCGAGCCCTGTTGGAAGACCGAGTGGGAGCCGCCCTTGGCTGAGCCCGTCAGGACAGCCTTGATCTGTGCGCCCGTCCAGGTGGGGTTCTTCTGCTTGAGGATTGCCGCGGCGCCCGCGACGTGCGGGGTCGCCATCGACGTGCCGCTCTGGCTGACGTATCCGGGAGGATTCTGTCCCGAGGTGCCGGCCGCCGCGGCCGCCGTGATCTCCACGCCCGGCGCAGTGATGTCGGGCTTGACGGCGCCGTCCCCGGTGCGGGGCCCGACGCTGGAGAAGTCGGCGATCAGGTCGTCGTCGTCGACGGCGCCGACCGTCAGGGCCGCGTCGGCGCTGCCCGGCGATGCGACCGTGCCCCGCCCCGGCCCGCTGTTGCCTGCGGCTACCGCGAACAGGATGCCCTTCTCCGCAGAGACCTTGTTGATCTGGGCTTCCAGGGGGTCGATCCCAAGGGTGTCGGGGCTGCCCAGGCTCATGTTGATGATGTCGGCACCCTGGGCGACGGCCCAGTCGACCCCCGCGAGGATGCCTGAGTCGTCACCGACGCCCCGGTCGTCCAGCACCTTGGCGTTGATCAACTGGGCCCCGGGCGCCACGCCTTTGAACCGGGCGTCCTTCGCCCCCGTACCGGCCGCGACAGAGGCCACATGCGTGCCGTGTCCGACACGGTCCCGGGCGTCCGGGGAGCCGCTGAAGTTCCGCTCCGCCACCACCCGGCCCGTCAGGTCCGGGTGGGTGGCGTCGATCCCGGAGTCCACGACGGCGATCCTCACACCGGCGCCGTCGTACGAGCGGGCCCAGGCCGCCGGGGCGCCGATCTGGCCAGTGCTGCGGTCGAGCGACGCCTTCCGTACGCCGTCCAGCCAGATCCGCGCGATGCCGGAGGTCGTGGCCGCCGAACCGTCGCCCTGCTGACGGGTCAGGGCGTCCCACAGGGAGCCCGTGCTGTCGGTGGTGCTGGCGCTGGTGACGGCATCGGCGTCGAGGGCCGACAGAGTCCGGCGGACGGTGGTGCCGTCGGAGGACCGCACCTCGGCGCGGGCGGGCTTTGCCGCCGATCCCCGGTAGCCGACGATCACCTTGAGCCCGGCCCGGTGGGCCTTGCGGCTCTCCGGTTTGGCGAGTCCGGTGATGTCGAACAGCCGCTGGTCCAGCGTGCCTTCGGCGATCAGCCGCCGGGCGTCACGCGGCACCACATAGGTACGGCCGTTGTGGGTCTGAGTGAAGAAAGGTATGTCCTCCCGGCCCTTCGCCCGCTGAATACCGCCGACCCGGCCACGGGAGTCCACGAGGACCCGGTCGCCGGTGATCAAGGTGACGGTGTTCACGGTCCTGCCGGCTGTCCCTAAGCCCTTGGCGGTGACCGGAGATGCCGTGTCCAGGCTGCTGGTCTTCGCAGATGCCGGGCCGGTCGTGCCCGCCGTCAGAGCGACGGCGGCCGCAGCGACGACGGCATACGCCTTCTTTGATCGTTTACGCAAGATTGCCCCTGCTCAGGAGTGAATCGGGCGGGCGAGGGCCCGGCCCGCACGGGGGCGTATTCGGATACGTGTACGACCCCGGGGTCCTGAAGTATGCCGGGGTCGCTCGGACGCACTCAATGATCGTTGTGTAACAGCCGTTCGGAATGATCGGGCTTACTCGGGAGGGCGTACGGCCCCGGATTCCCCGCACATGCGGATACATGGGCGCACAGGTTGGCGGGCGAATGGCCCTGACGACCTCGTGCACGACAAGCGTTGACGCCTTTCCGCCGTTGCGTCCCTCCTGATCACAGCCTCGTCCCTTGACAGCAGGCACCGCCGGCAGGCCCGAATGCTTATCGTGCGCGAGGTCGTAAAGCGTGTTGCAGAAGGCTGTGTGGTGGCGTGCTGACGCCGCCAACGGCAGGCACCACGGCCGCCCGATCCGCGGACCGTCACCACCTCGCTCACGCACCACCCACCTGCAACAGCCGCTCGAACTGGCCCATCCGCAGACCCGTGAACGTCTCAACCCACAACGCCTCAGCCCTCAACACCCCACGCATACATAGGAAATGCCCAGACCAGCGCCTTGCGCAACACGCTTTAGCGCGCCACGCGGTAGCGGAGGTAGACGACTCTTGAGCTGAAGGTGCGGGTCTCGACGAGTTCGAGATCCACCCGGCGCTCGCGCTGGGGAAAGAACGGAATGCCACCGCCAACCAGCACCGGGTAGACCCTGGCCCGGTACTCGTCGATCAGACCCAACGCGGCCGCCTCGGCGGCGAGAGTCGCGCCGCCGATCGCGATGTCGCCCTCCCCCGGCTCGGCTCGCAACCGCTCGATCTCCTCCGCCAGGCCGCCGGAGGCCAGGCGGGCATTGCCCTGCACCGCCGACAGCGTGGTGGAGAACACCACCTTTGGGAGCGGCTTCCAGATCGCGGCCCACTCGAGCATTGAGTCGTCGAGCGATGGATCCTGGTCGACGGTCTCCCAGTACAACATCGTCTCGTACAGCCGTCGGCCCAACAGGTGGACGCCGATCTCTCGGATCTCGTCGGTGACGAAGCGAAAGTCCTCCTCATCGGGCGCCGTCCAGTCGAAGTCGCCGTCCGGCCCGACGATGTAGCCGTCTAGGGAAACACCCATCGAGTAGGTCACGCTGCGCATCAGAAGTCCTCCTCGGGAACAGGTTCGACACTACGACCGCCGACCGCCGCAGGACTCGTCACGGCTCGCGGGATGCCCTCAGATCTCCCCACCGGCCCTCATCCGGACCGCCGATCACCTGCGCTCCCTGGCCACCGGCTTCGTCAGCCTGAACTGCCTGCTGCTGACCCCCACCGCGCTCTTCGCATGCACGGAGCATGATCCGCGTTCCGAGGTCATCGAGCACCGCGGTCCCGGCTACTTCGGCCTGCGCTACCGCCAGCACGGAGCCAAGACCATCGTGGCGTCCACCGGATTGGCCCCAGTCGGAACCCGAGTGGACGGTGTTCCCCGAACGGCATGTGCCGGAGATCGCACGCGGCGGCCCCAGGACAACGATCCACGGGGTCTGATTTCCGCTCCTTGTCTCGTGCCTGCCGACTCTCCCAGCGCGCAACGTGTCGCGAGTCGTTGCCGAATCCGTGCCCGGTTGGCAAGTTCGGCCAGACGTCGTGGAAGCGGCGGTGTTGGCGCTCTCGGAGTTGGTGACCGAACGCGCTGCGGGTGCCGGCACCGAAGCATCGGTAGGTCGGGGCGACCAGGTGTACCGGCGGGGATCACTGCTCGTGGAGGCGGTCGCGCGGCAGGCACAAAGACCCCGCTCGCCCGCAGGCCGAGGGCGGCGGGCGAGCGGTTGAGCTGCTGGGCGTTTCAGCGGGGCCGAGACTCACCCGCATCGTCCTGGATCGGGGAGCGGTCCTCGATCAGCCGATGGTGGCCGAGTAGGGCCGCGGTTCCCTCACCGATCAGCATGGTGCCGCGGGCCGGCACGGTGCCGAGCTGGAGGCAGTCGGCTTCCCGGTGATCTGGGTGAAGATCGAGGCGGCTCCGTGGAACGGGGATGTGCGGACGACGTCGACGCGCTCCTTCCGGGCTGTCATTCCGAGCACCACATAAAGCTGGACCGGTGAGTGCGAAGCCGGCACTGCTCGATGCCCATCTCTCCCGCAACGCCCATCGCTCCGGCCCGAGAACGCGCGAACTGTTCGCCACGCAGCGCTGCCCGGGGAGTTGGCCACTCCTGGGCACGGGCACCGCTCGACGCGCTGCCGGCCGCGCTGTCCGCCGTGGGGCTGGCGGCGGTCGAGGTGAAGGGAGGAGTCCGTGGTGCAGACGACTGTTCTGTGGATCGACGGGCGGGAAGAGGCATCCGCATCCGAGCGTATTCGGTCCAGCGTCCGTACCGGCAGATCGTTACGAGTTGCATCAGCGTCATGGTCCGGTCGTCGACCGGGAGCGCCTGGGGCTTGCCGGTCATTCGCCCTCTCCGGGATCGCCCTTTGCCGGTATCTGCACGAAGTGCACAGACGTGCTGGAACACCCCGCCCCAGGCACATGGTGCGGAACGGGTGGCCGGACGGCCTGCCGTTCAGGCGACAGCGCTGAGGGTGTCCGCAAGGCGGCGGTAGGTGGCGCGTGCGGCAGGCAGGGCGGCGAGCGCTGCCGCGCCCAGAACCGCCGCGGCGATCAGAAGAAGCAGCAGCCACGGCGACGGAGTATGGGCGAGCCCCGCGCCGATGCCGCTCGATCGGCCCTGGGCGTCGATCAACAGGCGGGCGAGCGGCACTCCCAGTGCGGCAGCGCCGCCGGCGGCGACGAGGGTGGTGCAGGCGACGGCCGTTACGGTGACCCCTGTGATCTGGTGTGGTGACAGCCCGACGGCCTTCAGCGCCAGGAGATCCCGCTCGCCCTCCCGTACGCTGCCGCCGATCACCGTCGACAGTTCGGTCAGCCCGATCAGGGCCAGAACAGCGATCAGCCCGACTACAACGCCGCGCATCGAACCGAGCCCGCCGGCGGGATTGGTCACCTCTCGGATGTCCAGCCGACCGTCCGACGCCCTGGTCAGAGCCGCGCCGACGGCCCGCGGGTCCGCGTCCGGGCGCAACAGCAGCTTGTACAGCGTCGGCCGGAGTCCCGGGTCGTTCTCCCGCAGGGTATCGAGCGAGGCGGAGATGACCCGGCCTCCGTTCTCCGGTTCGATACTGCGGCCGACGATGTGCAGGATCTGCGGTCGTCCGCCGACCGTCATCCGTATCCAGTCACCGACCTGTACGTCCAAGAGGTGCAGCAGGCCCTGACCGGCCACGGCCTCGTCGGGCCCGGACGCGGGACGGCCGGCGGCGAGCGTGAACGGATACGGGTCCTCGCGGGTGCCGAGACCGCGCAGCGCGATCGTGCCTGTCTGGCCAGGAGCGAGCGCCGCCACCTCCACGCCCGGGTGCGCAGCCTCGACCCGGTCGTCCGCCTCGAGCAGGGCCCGCGCCTCACGGTCGTCGAGCCCTTTGTCCGCGCGAGCCGTGAGCGCGGCGGCGAGACCGACCTGCTCGGGTCTGGTCTCGAAGCGGTCGATGGTCGTCCACGCGCTGAGCGCGACGGTGATCAGCAGCAGGGGCAGGGCCAGCCGTGCGATCGTGGCCGCCGAGTGCGGGCTGGGGGCGAACGCCCGGTGCCAGCCGAGGACGAGGCCCGGCGGAAGCCGCAACGCCAGCGCCCGGCGCGCCGGACCGGAGAGCCCGTTCCCCGCCGGACCAGCCGGCCGCAGAATCGGTACGGGCGGCACTCGGCCGGCCCGCCAGGCGGCGAGACACGTGGTGGCGCCGATGAACAGCACGGCGCCGACCGGAACCGCCAGCAGTGCCGCGGCATGGCCGGGCAGTCCTTGCCACACCCCAACCGCGTCGCCGAGCCTGCCCGGGATGCCGCTGCCGAGCGTCTCGATGAGTACCGTCGCCATCACGGCTCCCAGCAGGGCGAATGCCAGATGCTGGATGAGGAAGACACGGACCACCTGCCCCGGTGTGAAGCCGATGGCCTTCAGTACGGAGATGTCCCGAAGATGACCACGGATCCGGGTGCTGATCGCGCCGAACACCGCCAACGCCGCGGCGAGCAGCGCGCCGAGTCCGAAGAGGCCGAGCACCTGGCCGAGCAGCCGCGTGTCGTCCTGTGCCTCGGCCCGTGCCTGCTGCCAGCTGGAGACCTGGGTGACCGCGCCGGCGCCGAGCTCGGTGACGGCGCGCTGCACGGCGTAGTCAGTGTCGCCGGGGTCGGCCAGCCGCAGTCCCACGACCTGTCCGGTGGAAGCACCGGCTCGTTCCATTGCCTGCGGCAGCGCCCAGGCGATGCCCGGCCGTTCACCGGGGCTGTATCCGAGCTCGGCGTGGTTCGCCGTGCCGAGGACCGTCAGAGGGTGCGAGGCCCCGGGCAGCGTCAGGGTGTCGCCGGTTTCGACCCACAGGGCTCGCGCGAGACCCGTTTCGAGTACAACTCCGTCCGGTTCGCTGGCGTCGAGCCACCGTCCGGAGTCGAGGAGCGGGCGACCGGTGCCGGGAGGGGCGGTTCCCGCATGGCGGAGTTCGATGGTGGCCCGGGCGCCGTGGGACTCCACCGTGGCGGACGCGGTGCGGTACGGGCCCGACACGCTTTCGACGCCGTCCAGCTCGGCCAGCGGGGTCGCGTCGGCGGTGGTATCCGTGTGGATCCACAGGTGTGCACCGTGAGCCTGAGTGAAGACGCGCTGCCAGGGGTTGGTGGCGTAGCCGAAGAGCGCGGAGGCGAGCAGCAGGGAGACGACGATCCCGGTGGTGGCGACGACGATGAAGAGCGCTTCGCCGCGATGGGTGCGCAGATCGGCGTGCGCCCAGCGCAGGGTGGCTCGCACGTATCAGTCCTTCAATTCGAGCACGGAGGATATGCCCCTGCCCGGTGAACCGGTGCTGTCGAGCCGCGCGTCGTCGGCTATCCGCCCGTCGTAAAAGCTGATAACCCGGTCGGCCGCGCTGGCGAGCCGCGCGTCATGGGTGACGAGGACGATCGTCTGGCCGCGCAGGTGGAAGCGGGTCAGCAGTCGCATCACTTCGCGGGTGCCCTTACTGTCGAGGCTGCCCGCGGGTTCATCGGCGAGCAGCAGCCGGGGCTGGTTGACCAGTGCCCGTGCCAGGGCGACGCGCTGTTGCTCACCGCCGGACAGCTCGCCCGGCATGCTGCGTGCCTTGCTTTCGAGCCCCAGCTCGGCCAGCAGCGCCTCGCGCTCGGCGCGCGCCCGCTTGGGAGACGTCCCCGCGAGCAGTGCGGGCAGCTCGACGTTGTCGGCGACCGTCAGGTTCGACACGAGGTTGAAGAACTGGAAGACGATGCCGATCCGGGAGCGGCGCTCCACTGCCCAGCGGGACTCGCTGTAGGAGTCGGTGCACTCGCCGTCCAGCCAGACGCTTCCGCTGTCCGGACGCTGGAGCCCGCCGAGCAGATGCAGCAGCGTGGATTTCCCGGCACCGGAGGGTCCGGTGACCGCGACGAACTCTCCCTGCCGTACGGAGAAGTCCACACCGCGGACAGCGCGGACCGGGGCGCCCTCGCCGTGGTGGGACTTGACGAGGCCCTCGGCGCGAAGTGCGGGAGCGGAGGTGTCGTTCATTCCAGCTCCTCCTGGCACCGTTCCAGCCAGTCGAGGTCGGCCTGCAGATGCAGAATGGCGCCCTCGACCAGCAGGTGGGCGATCGGGTTGTCCCGGTTGTCGGCCGCAGCCAGTTTCGACAGGTTGCGCATGGTTTTCAGATACTGACGGCGTTGCGTGTTGATCAGGGAGATCTGGTCGGCGAGACCGGTCCGGGGAGCGAGGGCGAGCTTCATGAAGAAGTCGTCCCGCACCCGGGGCTCGTCCGAGGTGTCCTCGAACCAGACCTGCAGTGCTTCGCGTCCGGCATCCGTGAGTCGGTAGACCTTCTTGTTGGGCCGACTCGACTGGGCGATCTCCTCGCCCTCGATCAGTCCCGACTTCGCCAGCCGTCCCAGAGTCACATAGATCTGCCCGACGTTCGGCTGAGGGTACTCGGCACCCAGCAGTTGCTCAAGGTCCTGTTTGAGTTCGTAACCATGGGCGGGTCCGCGGGCCAGAAGAGCCAGGAGGGGCAACCGCACTCGTGCACTCCTCCGCTGCGTTGTATGCGTGCTTGTCACAGTGTGATTCCGGCCGCTCGCAATGTGGTCCGGATCACCTCTTCGTTCTTTTGCGTCCCCTAGTATCGCCCATGCCTGACGGGCACCCATGGCCCGTTCACGCCGAGGGGCTGGGCGCCGGTGTACAGGGAGGAACCTATGCGGTGGGTACGGGCCGCCGGTAGGGGCCTTCTGGTCACAGCGGTCGTCATGTCGGGATGCATCGCCTCCGCCGCTCCCGGGGACGTGGCGGGTGACGACGGGCGCGGTCCGATCACCCTGGCCACGGCCGGGGACCTCACGCACTATCTCGGCCCGCTGCTGGAGGGCTGGAACGGCACGCACCCCGACGAGAAGGTCTCGCTCGTCGAGCTGCCGGACTCCGCCGACGAGACCCACGCGCAGATGCTCACCGAATTGCGATCGGACCGGGGCCGGTTCGACGTACTCAACATCGACGTCCCCTGGACCTCGGAGTTCGCCGCCGCCGGGTGGATCTCCCCGCTCGACCGGGACGGCTTCCCGCTGGAGGGCTTCCTACCGCCGGTGGTGGGCACAGCGACGTACGACAACAAGCTGTATGCCGTTCCGTACGTCACGAACGCCGGGATGCTCTTCTACCGCAAGGACATCCTGGCGCGGGAGGGCGAACAGCCCCCGCGCACCTGGCCCGAGCTGGAACGGCAGGCGCGCACCATCGCTCCGGAGTACGGGATCGGTGGATACGCCGGCCAGTTCCTGCCGTACGAAGGGCTGACCGTCAACGCGTCCGAGGCGGTGTACTCGGCGGGCGGCAGCATCCTCGGGGACGAGGGGGAGCGCGTCACCGTCGACTCGTCCGCGGCACGGGCGGGCCTCGGCTTCCTGATACGGGGGGCGCGCGACGGGTGGATCCCGCGGGAAGCACTGACGTACAAGGAGGAGGAGTCCCGGGAGGCGTTCCAGGACGGCCGGCTGCTCTTCCTGCGCAACTGGCCGTACGCCTATGCGGGCGTCTCCGGCAAGAACTCCGAGGTCGCGGGAAAATTCGGGATCGTCCCGCTGCCGGGTGCCGACGGGCCAGGGACGAGTGTGCTCGGGGGCTCGAATCTGGCGGTCGACGCGGACTCCCGCCATCCGCAGTCGGCGGCCGACCTGATCGCGTATCTGACCAGCGAGCCGGTGCAGCGCAAGGTGCTGACCGAGGGTGCCCAGCCGCCTGTGCTGACAGCCCTGTACCGCGATGCGGAGCTCGTGCGGCAGTACCCGTATCTGCCAGCCCTGCGCACGAGCGTGCTGGCGGCCGCACCGCGCCCCAAGAGCCCGCACTACGACCAGGTGAGCCTGGTGGTGCAGGCGGTCCTGCATGACGCCATGACGCAGCATCAGTCGCCATCGGCGACTGTGCGCAGGATGGCCCGGGAACTGGCCGCCATCGCCCGTCGCAGAGGCTGAGCCTCCTCAGCTCTACTTACGTGTTAGCTATGAGTGTGGGCCTGTAGGCATGTCTCTTTTCGGAGAAATGCGGACGTTACCCCTATGAAACAGGGGGGTTTCTGTTCAACTGGTTGACACTCTCTCGCCGGGCCTACCTAACATGCATCCATTAGGCGCGACGCTACTGGTCGCGCACACCCCCGCAGAAGACAGGTCGATGGGTGATGGCTGAATGGTGGCGCGACGCGATCGTGTACCAGGTATACGTCCGTAGCTTTCTTGACACCACGGGTGATGGCATAGGCGATCTGGCCGGCGTCCGTGCGGGACTGCCGTACCTGAAGAAACTCGGCGTCGACGGCGTCTGGCTGAGCCCGTTCTACCCGTCGCCCCAGCACGACCACGGTTATGACGTGTCCGACTACTGCGACGTGGACCCGGTCTTCGGCGACCTCGGTGAGTTCGACCGGCTGGTCGCCGGCGCACGGCGGCTCGGCATCAAGGTGCTGCTCGACATCGTCCCCAACCACTGCTCCAGGGAACACCCCTGGTTCCGCGAGGCACTCGCCGCGGGCCGCGGCAGCGCGGCCCGCGCCCGCTTCCATTTCGCCGAGGGAAGAGGCCCGGACGCGGAGCAGCCGCCCAACAACTGGCACGCGATGTTCGGCGGCCCGGCCTGGACCCGGGTCACCGAGCCGGACGGCAGCCCTGGCCAGTGGTACCTACACATGTTCACGCCGGAGCAGCCGGACCTGAACTGGCGCAATCCTGAGGTCGGGGCCCACTTCGACCACGTACTGCGCTTCTGGCTCGACCGCGGCGTCGACGGCTTCCGCATCGATGTGGCCGCCGGACTCTTCAAACACCCCGAACTGCCCGACTCGCCGGACCCCGGGGCCGACGCGCGCACCCGGGACTCGGTCAACCCGCTGGCCTGGAACCAGCCCGAGGTGCACGGGGTGTGGCGCCACTGGCGGTCGGTGTGCGAGGAGTACACCGCGCGCGACGGCCGCGAGCGGCTGCTGGTCGGTGAAGTGTCCGTACCGACAACCCGCGAACACGCCCTGTACGTACGCCCCGACGAACTGCACCAGGCCTTCTTCTTCGACCTGCTCGGCGCACCGTGGGACGCCGACTACTTCCGCAAGATCATTTCTGAGGCCATGGAGGACATCGCCGGTACCGGCTCGACCGTCACCTGGGTACTCAACAACCACGACCAGGTCCGTACCGTCACCCGGTACGGAGACCACGGCACCGAGGGCAGTGGCCTCGGCACCGCCCGAGCCCGCGCCGCCGCACTGCTGATGCTCGCGCTGCCCGGCGCCGCGTACCTCTACCAGGGCGAGGAGCTGGGCCTGGCCGAAGTACTCGACCTGCCCGACGAGGTGCTCACCGACCCGATCTTCCGCCGTACCGGCAGCAGGACGGGGATACGCGACGGCTGCCGGGTGCCGCTCCCCTGGTCGGGCCACGCCTCCCCGTTCGGCTTCAGCGCCGACGCCGTGGACGTCAAGCCGTGGCTGCCGCAGCCCGACTGGTTCGCCGAGCACGCCACCGACCGGGCACTGGCCGACACCAGTTCCTTCTGGCACCTCTACCGCGACGGGCTCCAGCTGCGCCACAGCCTGCCGCAGCTCGGAGAGGGCACGCTGCGCTGGCTGGAGAGCGGCCCGGGCGTGCTGTCCTTCGTCCGTGGCGACGGCCTGGTCTGCGCGGTCAACTTCACCACCGCTCCGGTGCCCGCCCCGGTTCCGGGAGCCCCCCTGCTGGCCAGCGGCCCCTGCCCGGCCGGCCTACTGCCCGGCTCCACCGCAGCCTGGTGGATCAGCGACAACCCCGACGACAACACCATCGACCCGATTGGATTCCCACGATGACGCAACGACGTACCACGCTCGCATGCTGCACGGCTCTCGTCCTCACCCTCGGTGCGACCGCATGCGGAGGAGACCCTGTCACCACTGCGGACGGCGGCAGCAAGGCGCTCAGTGGCCAGACGATCACCGTGGCCGGCGTCTGGTCGGGCACCGAGCAGAAGAACTTCCAGAAGGTGCTCGACGCCTTCACCGAGAAGACCGGTGCCGAGACACACTTCGTATCCACGGGGGACAACGTCTCCACCGTCGTCGGCAGCAAGATCGAGGGCGGCAACGCCCCGGACGTGGTGATGGTGCCGCAGGTCGGCGTGTTGCAGCAGTTCGCGAAGAGCGGCTGGCTGGAGCCGCTCTCCGCCAAGACCGAGAAGTCCGTCGACGCCAACTACGCGAGTGTGTGGAAGAAGTACGGCAGCGTCGGCGAGGACTTCTACGGGCTTTACTTCAAGGCAGCCCACAAGTCCACCGTCTGGTACAGCCCCGACGCACTCGAGCGGGCCGGCGTCCAGCCGCCGACGACGTACGCGCAGATGCTGAAGTCCGGGCAGGCCGTCGCGGATTCGGGGCTGTCCGCCTTCGCAGTCGCCGGCGAGGACGGCTGGACGCTCACCGACTGGTTCGAGAACATCTACCTCTCCCAGGCCGGCCCCGAGAAGTACGACCAGCTCGCCGCCCACACGATCGCGTGGACCGATCCCACCGTGGTGAAGGCGCTGACCACACTCGGCACGCTCTTCTCCGACGACCAACTGATCAACGGCGGCTCGAAGGGCGCACTGAGCACCGACTTCCCCGGCTCGGTCGAGAAGGTCTTCGGCCCCGAGCCCGAGGCCGGGATGGTGTACGAGGGCGACTTCGTCGCCGGCATAGCCAAGGACCAGTTCGGCAAGAAGCCCGGAGAGGGCGTCTCCTTCTTCCCCTTCCCCGCGGTCGAGGGCGGCATCGCACCGGTGGTCAGTGGCGGCGACGCGGCGGTCGTCCTGAAGGACGGCAAGAACCGGAAGGCCGGGATGCAGTTCCTCGAATACCTGGCGGGCCCCGAGTCGGCCGCCATCTGGGCCGGAGCCGGAGGCTTCCTGTCGCCGAACAAGAAGGTCGCACCCGCCGCCTACGGCGACGACACGAGCCGGGAGATCGCCAAGTCGCTGACCGACGCGGGCGACTCGGTCCGGTTCGACATGTCCGACCAGGCCCCGGCCTCCTTCGGCGGCACCAAGGGCGCCGGCGAGTGGAAGATCCTCCAGGACTTCCTGCGCGACCCTTCCGACCCGCGCGCCACCGCGGGCCGGCTGGAAGACGCGGCAGCCAAGTCGTTCGGACGCTGAGGAACCTCATGACCACGGACACATTTGGCACCACAGCCGTGCCCGGCACAGTCGGGGGCTCTCGGCCCCGTAAACAGATCGACGGCAAACAGATCGACGGCAGGCGCCGCGCCCGGCGGCGTCTGCGGCTCGTCGCCATCGCCTTCGTGCTGCCCGCTCTCCTCCTGCTCGGCGCCCTCGTCGTCTACCCGGTCCTCTTCTCGGTCGGGCGGAGCTTCTTCGACGCCTCCGGCACCCGGTTCGTCGGCGCCGAGAACTACTCCGAGATGTTCCGCGACCCGGCCACGCTCAAGGCCATCCGTAACAGCACCATCTGGGTCGTGGTCGCTCCGACACTGCTCACCGCGCTCGGACTGATCCTCGCGGTCCTCGTGGAGAAGGTCCGCTGGGCCACCGCGTTCAAGCTGCTGCTGTTCATGCCCATGGCCGTGTCCTTCCTGGCCGCCGGCATCATCTTCCGGCTGGCGTACGAGGAGGACCCCGACAAGGGCGTCGTCAACGCGGCCGTGGTCGGTGTGCACGACTCCTTCCAGGACACCTCCTCCTACCCGACCGCACGGGCCCGCGAAGGGCAGGGTCTGACCCGGTCCGCCGACGGCTCCTACAGCGCGGACGGAGCGGCGTCCCCGGGCAGTACGGTCAACCTCGGGTTCGTCGGCGTACTGCCCGAGGAGATCCCCGCCGGGGCGAAGGAAGCACTCCCAGGGGCCACTCAGCAGGCTGAGCGCGACGAACTGCGCGGAGTCGTCTATCTGGACTTCGTGCCGGGCGGCGGTGGTAAGCAGGGCGCCGTCGACAGGGCCGAGAGCGGGCTGCCGCAGATGCGGGTCGAGGCCCTCCTGGACGGCAGGGCGGTGGCCACCGCCACCACCGCGGCCGACGGCTCCTTCCGCCTCCAGGACCTGGCACCGGGCTCGTACATCCTGCGGCTGCCGGTGGAGAATTTCACCGAACCCTACGAGGGCGTCTCGTGGCTCGGGCCGGCCCTCGTCACCCCGGCCATCATCGGCGCCTACCTGTGGATCTGGACCGGCTTCGCCATGGTGCTCATCGGAGCCGGGCTCTCCGCGCTGCCGCGCGACACCCTGGAAGCGGCCCGGATGGATGGCGCCACCGAGTGGCAGGTTTTCCGCAAGATCACCGTGCCGCTGCTCGCGCCCGTGCTGACCGTGGTGTTCGTGACCCTGGTGATCAATGTGATGAAGGTCTTCGACCTCGTCTACATCATCGCGCCCGGACCGGTGCAGGAGGACGCCACCGTACTCGCCACCCAGATGTGGCTGGTCTCCTTCGGCGGCGGCAACAACCAGGGCCTCGGCAGCGCGCTCGGCGTACTGCTTCTCCTTCTGGTCATCCCCGCCATGGTCTTCAACGTCCGCCGCTTCCGCAGGAGTCAGTCATGAGCGCCACCGCCACCGCTCCCGCGAAGGAGAGCGGACACGCCCCGACTCCACCGGCACCGAAGCACAGCCGCTTCGCCGGACGGCTGAGGCGCTGGTCCGGCAACGTCGTGGTACGGGCGTTCCTCGTCATCGTCAGCCTCATCTGGGTCACCCCGCTCGCCGGACTCTTCTTCTCCTCGCTGCGCACGACGAAGGACAACTCGGCGAGCGGCTGGTGGACGGTCCTGACCAGCCCGGCACAGCTGTCCTTCGACAACTACTCCACTCTCCTCGGCAACGAGGGCATCACCCGGGCATTCTGGAACACCGTGCTGATCTCGGTGCCCACCACTACCCTCGTCGTGGTGATCGCCGCGCTAGCCGGGTACGCCTTCGCCTGGCTGGAGTTCCCCGGCCGGGATTGGATCTTCCTGCTCGTGGTGGCACTGCTGGTGGTGCCCGTACAGATCGGCCTGCTGCCGGTGGCCAAACTCTTCGGCCAGCTGGGTCTCTTCGGCACGATCCCGGGCGTAGTGATCTTCCACGTGGCGTACGGGCTGCCGTTCGCAATCTTTCTGCTGGCCAATTATTTCGGCGAGATGCCGCGCGAAATGCTGGAAGCGGCCCGGATGGACGGCGGCAGTGAGTGGCGGATCTTCACCCGTCTCGTCCTGCCGGTGGGCCGACCGGCCATCGCCAGCCTCGCGATCTTCCAGTTCCTGTGGGTATGGAACGACATGCTTGTGGCTCTGCTCTTCGCAGACAGCTCCGCGCAGCCGCTCACGGTGGAACTGCAGTCACAGATCCGCCAGTTCGGCAGCAACATGGATGTCCTGGCGCCCGGTGCCTTCCTCTCGCTGATCGTGCCCGTAGTGGTCTTCTTCGCCTTCCAGCGGCACTTCGTGCAAGGCGTGATGGCAGGTTCGGTCAAGTGACGTGTGGGGTGAGTAGGTTGTGACCGCACAAGATCAGTCGGACTGCCGGGCTCGAATCAGCCGGCACCACGACGCCAATGGGCCGCCAGGCCCCTGATATCGCCGGGCGGCCCCCCTGGGCGGCGCTGGGCCACTCCGAGAAGTGCGGCCCTGAGCTGAACCGGATTCCGTAGCGGCCCTGAAGCCGGGCATGACTGACTCGGCAGATGGGAAGCACAGGTCTGATGCCTGCACCCCGGAATTATCCCGACGAGCTGCGTGAGCGAGGCGGAGTGTGGCTCAGATATACGCCAAAAGGCAACGAGTTGATTTCGAGGCCGTGAAGGGCCGAGACCATCACCCGCTTGGCTCGGTACCCCCCGGTTCAAGCGGCTGATCACTGAACATGAGTTGCATCTGTTCTTCTCGCCGACTCGCGACGAGCTGAAGTGGCGGCCGAGGCGACGGACAGCGGCGGGACAGCAGGCATCCAGTCAGCGCGGCGGCGAGGCCGGCCAGCCCGGCCGCCGGCACGGAGACGTCGATTGCCACCCCGACGATCGGGGATCCAAGCGCGAAACCCGCACTCTGCGCCGAGGATTGCAGACCTGTCGCCTCACCCCGCACGCTGGCTGGCGCCAGTCGGCTCACCGCGTCGGCCACCGCGGAAAGGGTCGGCGCGGCGAGAAACCCGGTGCCGACAACGGCCACGCACAACCAGGGCCAGTCGTGGGCAAGCCCTGCGGGAATCGTCACGAGCCCGAGCAAACCGAGCAGCAACCACGTGGGCAGCGGCCGGGACAGCGCGCCGTAGATCAGCCCGCCGGCGACAGAGGTCACGCCGAGCACGGCCACGACCAGGGCGGCCCAGGACACCTGACCTGCTTCTTCGAGCGTGGCAACGATGGCGAGGTCGACGCCGCTGAGCAGCGTCGTAGTACCGAACGCCATCGTCAGTACGGCAATCATGCCGACGCTCAGCCACTCCCGTCGCGGGTGCCGTCCGGCCGCGCCGGCATCCGCCTCGTCCTCGGCACGCAGCGGCGGGTTGAGCAAGGCGATCCCGGTTCCGCCGGCCACGATCGCGGCGCCGAGCCCCCACGCCACCACCCCGGGGGACACCTTCGCGGCGCACAGGATCACGACCGCCGGGCCCACCATGTACGACAGCTCGCCCTGCACCGACTCCAGCGCGAACGCGGCCCGGCGCTGTTCCGCCGTCGTCATCGCGGCGATCGCCTGCCTGGTCACCGGCTGTGCCGGCACCATCAGCAGACCCGCCGCAAAGGCGGCGCCCAGCAGGATCCCGTACGGCAGGATCGGCACGCTCAGCCAGAACACGACCTGCACTACGACAGTTACCAGCAGCACGGTACGCAGGCCCCGCCGGTCGATCATGCGGCCAAGCAGCGGACCGCCCAGCGCCAGCCCGGTGGTCAGAGTCGCCGCGACACCGCCGGCTGCCACGTAGCTCATATTCAGGCCCAGCACGACATACATCGTCAGTGCCATCACGTCAGCCGTGATCGCGGTACGGGCGAGAAGGGAAACGCCCAACAGCGATGCCATCCCTGGCACGGCGAGTATCTGTCGGTATCCGGTCACTCACGTGACGCTAGATCCTCCGTCAGGTCATAGGTAGTGGTTCATTTGCTGCGACTGACATAATGAATCGTTATGCCCAGGGATCTTGAAACCGCATTGCTGCGGTCCTTCGTCACCATCGTGCAGGCGGGCAGCATCAGCCGCGCCGCGACCACGCTCGGACATACCCAGCCCGCGCTCAGCCAGCAGGTGCGCAAGCTCGAGAGGGCCATCGGCCGTCCACTGCTTCACCGATCACCTTCCGGTGTCTCGCTGACCCGGGCGGGCGAGGAGCTCCTGCCGTACGCCGAACGCATTCTCTCGCTCTCCGCACAGGCACTCACCGAGACCAGGCGCACGCTCACCGGCCGCTGCGGCGTCGGGCTGCTCGAAGACCTCGCCGCGTCCCAGCTTCCGCAGGCCCTCGCCGACCTCGCCCGGCTGCACCCCGGCGCAACCCTGGAGGTGCTCAGCATGTCCAACACCGCGATGCGGGAGGCCTACGACACGGGCCGCGTCCAACTCGTGCTCAACGAGGTGCCGGCCATTCCCGGACCGCCGCGCTGGACCGTACGCCGCCCGCTGGTCTGGGCACTCGGCCAGGGCGTGGACGTGACTGCCGATCCCCTGCCGGTGGTGCTGTTCTCGAACACGTGCTCCTGGCGTACGTCTGTGCTGGAAACCCTGGAACGCGCCGATCGGCCCTGGCGGGTGGCCTTCGAAAGCAACAGCCTGGTCAGTGTGCTCGCCGCGGTACGGGCCGGGCTCGGCGTCGCGGCGCTCATGCCCACGAACCTTGAACCGGCCATGGCCTGCCACGACGCGGACGCCCTACCCACCCTGCCGGACGTCGAGCTCGGCCTCGCACGGCACCCACGATCCGAAGGTGATCCGCTGATCGATGCCGTTGAGACCGCGCTACGACGCATGATCTGAGTTTCGCGGCTGGCCAGCGCCCCGGTTTGCGTCCAACCCACGGGAGTTGGCCAGGCGTCCACACGCTGGCGTCGTGGACGTACCAGCTCCTATCGGTACTCGGGGACGCTGAGTTTCCGCTTCCTGAGCACCGCGAGGACATCACCGACAGTGCGATTGCGTACTGGAGGCCGTGCAGCGCCTACCCGGGCGCCTGCCTGGGCGGTCGTCTCGTGGGTCGGATGCGACCACAGGAACGGGGAACAGCATGGCCCACCTGGTCATCGCCAGCCTCGCCCGCGAACACGACGTCAGCCGCGGCGCCATCCGCACCGCCATCGCCGAGCTCATGCCCCGAGCACACCGCGGGCCACCAGGACGCTCTGCGGGAGCTGGCGGGCACCGCTGGTCTTCATGGCGCTGCTCATGCTGCCCCAACTCGTGGCCGGCCTTCTCGCGGGCCGCGACCGCCAGACCGGCTGACCCGGCCCCAGGACCATGGTCCACTTGCGTGCTCCGGACGCGGCGGGTTGACGAACGCAACCGTCTGCCGCGGTAGATATCGGATTTACTGCGGCAGACCTCTACGTGCTGATCGCGGCCCCGGCGGTGGCCCGGTCGTCCTGGTCAGCGTCGGCCACGTGCCGGATCGGCTCGCCCTCGCGCACCACGGACTCACCAGGGGGCTGCTCTGAGCAGATCACTCCTCGACCGAGACCCGCTGCCATGCCAGCATGCCTACCAGCAGAAAGGATCACGACATGCAGCTGCCTCCGTTCTTGATTGAGCGTATGTTCGCCCAGCACGAGTTCACATGCCGGGTGAACCTGACTGGTTCAGACACCGAAGGGCTGCCGCTGGACGAGCTATGGAAGGTCGCCCCCGAGGACACGCGCCGGTGGTACGAGTCCCTGACACTCGGCTACACCGAGTCTCCGGGCCACCCGCTGCTGCGGGAGCTGGCCGCCCAGTCCTGCGGCGTCCCCTCGGGGTCGGCGGTGCAGGTCTTCGCCGGCGCCACCGAGGCGGTGTTCGTCCTCCTGAATGTCCTCCTCAACCCCAAGGACCACGTAGTGGTCATCGGCCCCGCCTACCAGCTGCTGATCGACGTGCCACGTGCGATCGGGGCGGAGGTGACCGAGGTCCGCCTCCGGCGCGAGGACGGCTGGCGCCTGGATGTCGACGAGGTCAGGCGCGCCCTGCGGCCGGATACCCGGCTGATCGTGGCGAACTTCCCCCACAACCCCACGGGAGCACTGCCGGAGGCGTCTGTCTTCGAGGAACTTCTGGGCCTGGTGGACGGGACTGAGACCCTCCTGCTGAGCGACGAGATCTACCGTGGCATCGAACTGGACCCGCAGCGCCGGCTCCCGTCCGCTGCGGCGATGACGGCCAACGCGATCTCGGTCACGGGCGTTTCGAAGGCACTGGGCATGGCCGGAGTCCGAATCGGCTGGACGGTCACACAGAACGCAGCGGTGACAGCGCGCCTGCTGGACTATCGCTACTGGACGACGCTCGCCACGAGTGCGCCGAGCGAGGTCCTCGCCATCGCGGGCCTGCAGGCGGCACCCGCGCTTCTTGATCGGGCCAACACCTTGGTCCGCGCCAATGCCGCCACGCTGGCCTCGTTCGTGGAATCCACCCCCGGCTGGGACTGGGTGCCCCCGGCCGGTGGGACCTGCGCCTACCCGTGGCTGACGGCAACGGAGGCACAGGCGTTCTCCGAGTGGCTGGTCGACCGTCACGGTGTGCTGCTGGCCCCTGACGTGATGTTCGCCCACACCGGACAACACTTGCGCTTCGGCATGGGCAGGACGCTCTTCCCCGAAGGAATGGCCACCCTCGCCCAAGCCTGGCCGGAGTGGCAGCGCGCAACCTCCTGAATCGGGTCCGCGAGAACCGGGAGCCGCCCCCCGGACGCTGCCGGTCGTTCTGCTCACCGAGGCGTAGGGCACGATGTGGCCGGGCTTGTCTCAGACGGGCCTACCTGCCGCGCCCGCTCGGCCGACGGGAAGCCCCGCGTAGTTCTCCGCCAGCTCGGCCGCGGCATGCGGGGAGGTCGCGATCCGGTCGAGCTCGGCGAGCTGCAGCCGGGTATCGAAGGCGCTCTGGTCGGGGGCGGTGTGGAGGGTCGTGGTCATGAACCAGGAGAAGTGCTCGGCCCGCCAGATCCGCTTCAGGCAGGTGTCGGAGTACGCGTCGAGCGCGTCGGTCGTGCCGGTGGCGGCCCACTGGGTGAAGGCGTCGGCGAGGACGATGACGTCGGAGGCGGCCAGGTTGAGTCCCTTGGCGCCGGTGGGGGGCACGATGTGGGCGGCGTCGCCGGCGAGCAGGACGCGGCCCCAGCGCATGGGCTCGGTGACGAAGCTGCGCATCGGCAGGACGGCCCGCTGGGTGATCAGGCCGCGGTCGAGCTTCCAGTCGCCGTCGACGGCGAAGCGGGTCTCCAGTTCGTCCCAGATCTCCTGGTCGCTCCAGGAGGCCGGGTCGGTGCCGTTGGGGACCTGGAGGTAGAGGCGGCTCACCGTGGGCGAGCGCATGCTGTGCAGGGCGAAGCCGCGCGGCGAGTGGGCGTAGATCAGCTCGTCGCAGGAGGGTGGGACGTCGGCGAGGATGCCGAACCAGGAGTAGGGGTAGACCCGTTCGAAGGTGTGGAGCTGTCCTTCGGGTATCGCCTTGCGGACGACGCCGTGGAAGCCGTCGCAGCCCACGACGTAGTCGCAGGTCAGGGTGCGGGCGGTCCCCTCGTGCGTGTACTGGACGACGGGACGGTCGGTGTCGGCTCCGGTCACGGCGGTGACCTGGGCGTCGAACAGCAGGGGTGCGCCGTCGGCCAGTCGGAGGGCTATCAGGTCCTTGACGACCTCGGTCTGGGCGTACACCCAGACCCGGCGTCCGCCGGTCAGCGAGGGAAAGTCGACGCGGTGCCTGCGCCGGTTCCAGCGCAGTTCGATGCCGTCGTGGACCAGGCCTTCGCGGTCCAGGCGCTCGGCGGCGCCGCAGGCGCGCAGCGCGTCGACGGTGCCCTGTTCCAGGATTCCGGCGCGCTGTCGCTGTTCGACGTAGGTACGGTCGCGGGCCTCCAGGACGACGCAGTCGACGCCGGCCTGGTGCAGGACCCGGGCGAGGAGCAGTCCGGCGGGGCCGCCGCCGACGATACCGACGGTGGTGCGGGAGGGAGTTGTCATGACGGGCTCTCTTCTTCGAGTTCGGCGAGGACACGGTCGGCGATGGCGAAGGCCGTGTTGGCGGCCGGAACGCCGCAGTGGACGGCGGTCTGGAGCAGCACTTCCTGGATCTCGGCCACGGTGAGTCCGTTGGCGCGGGCGGCGCGGGCGGCGCGGACGTGCAAGGCCAGCTCCTCGTGGTGGCCCCTGGCGATCAGGGCGGTCAGGGTGACGCAGCTGCGGCTGCGTCGGTCGAGTCCGGGGCGGGTCCAGATCTCGCCCCAGGCGTAGCGGGTGATGAGGTCCTGGAACGGGGGGGTGAACAAGGTGGTGGCCAGGCGTCCGGGTCGCCGAAGCGGGCCGAGGTGCACACCAGGGCGAGGGACTCGACGCGGTCGGGGTGGTGGGCGGCCAGCCAGGCGCCGACCGCGCCGCCGAGGGAGACTCCCGTGTAGGCGAAGCGCTCGATGCCGAGCGAGTCCGCCAGTTCCATGACGAGAGCGGCCAGTGCGGCGACGGTGGGCTGGTGCGGGAGTACGGCCGGGGAGCCGCCGTGTCCGGGCAGGTCGTAGCTGTCCATAGCGTCCGTCCGCTCGTCGGCACGCGACCTTGCGTGTGTTCGCCTGGTGAACTATTGTTCAGGAATGACGATGGCGTGAGTCTCCTTCCCCTTGCGTCCACCTGTCAACGGGTACCGCCGTGTGATCAAGGAGGACGGATGCCGCAGCCCAGCAACATCCATGGGCTCGTCGGGCCTCTCGAGCGAGGCCTCGCCGCGCTGCGGGCCCTGGCCCGCGCGCCGGGCGGCCGGATGCAGGCGAGCGAACTGGCCAGGGCGACCGGCCTGGCCCGCTCCCCCGTGGACCGGATCGCAACCACCCTGGCCCACCTGGGTTATCTGCGCGAAGAGGGCCGCGAACTCGCCCTCGCCCCGCCCCTGCTGGCGCTCGGCACCGCCTATCTGCGCAGCAGCGGCGTGCCCGCGGCACTCGACCCGCTCGCCGCCCGGCTCGCCGACGAACTGGACGAGTCCGTCTCCGTCGCCGTCCCCGACGGCGACGCCGTGCGTTTCGTCGTCCAGCACACCCGGCGCCGGGCACTGACCGTCTCCTTCCGTGTCGGGGACACCCTGCCCGCGGACCGCTGCGCCCCCGGGCTGCTCTTCGCCGCCGAATGGCCGGACGAGCGGTATGCCGCACGCCGGCCCGGCACTCCCGAAGTGTTCCCCGCGCTGCCGCCACCGCATGGACCGCGTCTTGGCGACGCGGAGTTCCGGGCGCTCGCCGCCGACGCCGCCGCCCGCGGCTGGTCACAGGACGATGGGCTCATCGAGCCCGGCCTCGTCGCCGTCGCCGTCCCCATCCGTGACTCCCAGGGCCGTACCCTCTGCGCTCTCAGCGCCGTCAGCCACACCAGTCGGCACTCCGCACAGGCCCTGCGGCGCCACGCCCTGGAACCGCTGCGCCGCACCGCCGCGCGTATGACCGACGCCCTCGCCGTCCTCGGGCCCCCCGCGACGCCGCCACCTCCCATGGCCGACCCGACCGCACAGGCCAAGCAGGATCTCGGGCCGGAGTACCTGCAGTCGCTGGCCCGTGGCCTCACGGTGCTGGCGGCACTGGGCGGCACACCCGGCGGAATGACTCTGTCCGATGTCGCACAGGCCACGGGCCTGGCCCGCGCCACGGCCCGGCGCTCCCTGCTCACCTTGGAGCAGCTCGGCTACGCAGCGGGCGACGACGGGCTGTTCAGCCCGCTTCCCAGAGTGCTCGACCTCGGATACCCGCTCCTTTCCGGCCTCACCCTGGGAGAGGTCGCCCAGCCCCATCTCGCCGACCTCGTCCGGCAGGTACGGGAGTCCGCCTCGGTGGCGGTGCTCGACGGCCCGGACATCCGCTATGTCGGCCGCGTCGCGGCAAGCCGGATCATGAGCGTCACCATCACCCTCGGCAGCCGCTTCCCAGCGCATGCCACCTCCATGGGACGGGTCCTGCTCGCGGGGATGCCACGCACGCAGCGAACGCGGTGGCTGGCCTCGGCCGACCTGCGACCGCTGACCGGTCTGACGCTCACCGACCCGGCAGCCCTCGGGCACGTCCTCGACCAGGTGGAACAGGACGGATACGCCCTCGTGGACCAGGAGTTGGAGGAGGGTCTGCGCTCGGTGGCCGCCCCCGTCCACGGCGCCGACGGCACGGTGGCCGCCGCGGTCAACGTCTCCCTGCACGCGGGACGCACATCCGAAGAGGAAGCCCGCGACACCATCCTTCCCGCACTGCGGGCGACGGCCGCCCGCATCACGGCGGACTGGTCCGCCATGGACGGAGCCCGCCCTGTCGCCCCCTCCTGAATCGGACAGGCCGGAGCTGGGATGGGCTGAGTTGGCGAGCCCGTCACCCGCGCGATCACCATGCCGGCGATGCTCCAGCCGCCCGACGTCGACCACCTCTTCAACCGCCTCGACCACGGTCCTGGCGGCCACAAGTTGGCGGGTTGCAGTCCGTTTCCGCCGGTTCCCGCTCAGCGGGTGGGCTGAGCCGCCGGTCCGGGCCGCGGTCTTGTGCGGGGGCGGCAGTTCACGGCGAGGAGCCAAGGCGCCTCGTTGAGCCGGATCGCCCACTATTCGTCGCAATCGTATTCCCGATGCCGCTTCGCGCCAGCGCCAGCGCCAGCGCCAGCGCCAGCGCAAAGAGAGCGTAGACCTGCCGGAGACGGAGGTTGACCATGAACCTGCCTTGCCGGATGAGGCAATTGTGCGGCTGGGGCCAAAGCCAAAACGGCCCCGGATTGTCCGGGGCCGTTTTGCGTGAGCGCGGGCGTCACGCTCGATGCGCGTTTAGTGGGTCACGTCGACGAAGATGGGGTTGGTGTAGAGCCACAGGTCGTTCCAGGGGTTGCCCTCGCCGGGGCTGTGGGGCTGAGGGGCGTGGGCGTCGACGGCCGGGCCGAAGGGGCCGGGGGCGTTGCTCTTGCCGTCGCTGCCCCGGAGTCGGACGTAGAACGGCTCGTCAACCCGGCCCAGGGGGATGTGGAGTGTGAAGGTGCCTCGGCGGTGGGAGACGTCGATGTGGTCGACCACCCGGGTGTCGGGGGCGCACCAGGAGTCGCGGTCGGTGCCAGGGCCGATCACGGTGCCGCGGATCACGTCGAGGGTGGCCAGCCGGGGCAGATCGCCGTTGGAGTTGTGCCGGGAAGCCGGGGTGATGGTGACGTCGAGGCTGACCTGGCGGCCGCGCCGTACGCGCAGCCGCTGCCCGAGGGTGACGCCGTGAGGGTCGAAACCGTCCCGGCGCAGCCGTACGTCGATGTCGTCGATGAGGTGCCCGTGGTCCACCCAGACCCGGCCGGCCCGCAGGCCGTCCATCACCTGTCGGTAGCCGAAGCGGGTCACGCCGACGTGTGTACGGCTGAACTGGCCGGGCCAGAAGTCACTGCCGTGCTGCGGTACGCCCGTGTCCGTCGGGCTGGGCTTGTGGCCCAGCTGGTCGAAGTCCGTTCCGGGCGGGAAGTCGCCGTCGCGCCACGTGTCGCAGACCGTGCGGTGGTTGTCGGAGTTGGAGGTGATCCAGAACGGCTTTCCCTCCGCGAGCAGGGAGTCCCACATGCCGCCGACGGTGGCGCTCATCCAGTCGAAGCCGCCCAGGGTCCGGTAGGACTCCAGCGGGTAGCCGGGCCAGGACTTGGCCGATGGGGCGTTCTCGTACTCGCCCCGCACGCTGCCCGCTCCGCTGTTGGTCGCTATCGCCGCAGCCTGAGCGCCGGGCGCGCCCTCCATGCCGATGAAGATCTCGGGTGCGGCATCCCGCCACGCGCGCAGCTCGTGCGGCGAGTCGATGCCGAGACGGGAGGGGTGGTTGGCGAAGAGCAGCACGTCGGGCACGATCCCGAGGCGACGCTGGCGCGCGAGCCATCTGATCGCGTCGACGGCCGCCTGCTCGTTCTCGGAAGTCGACGCGTCCCGCTTGTTGAGCTTGCCATCGTGCGCCAGCTCGAACTGCGTGAGCAGGTCCACTTCGTGCCGGCCGGGCGCGGACATCACCGTGGCGTGCTCGGCCGCCGGGATGTACCACTCCAGGCCCTGGAAGACGAGGAGCCGGGGGCAGGCCTCACGGATCCCGCGTATCTCCTCATGCTGCTCCCGCGCGCCGCCCGGGCTCGCGTGGCCGATGTTGGAGTGTTCGGTCAAGACCATCCAGTCGAGGCCGAACTGCTCGGCGCGGCCGGTCTGCTGGAGCAGGTCGTACTTGGCGTCGTGGCTGTACCTGCTGTGCACGTGATGGTCGCCCACGAGGTACGCATAGCGGCTCGAAGGGCCCCCGACCGCCGCGGATTCCCGTTCGGCAGTGGCAGCCAGCGCCTCGCCGCCGAACGCTGCGGATGCCAGGAACCCCGCACCGAACAGGCCTGCTCCGCGCAGCAACCGTCGCCGGGAGACCTCCTGCACGTTCAGACCCTGTTCCGCGACGGCGGGATCCGCCCAGCGCGGCAACATCCGGTCGGGGTGGTAGTCGTGGTCATGTGTCATGGAGCTCACCGGTTCTGGTTGAGAGAGCGGACGGCGGCCATGGGGTCCCCGTCCTTGTACTGGTCGTCGGCGATGAAGTTGGGCCGTCGACGGGCCACCAACGCGCACACGTGGTTCGCCCGGTCGAGGACCTTGGCGTTTTCGTTCGCGTACGTCGGCCACATGGCGACGTCGCGGAAAATGGTTCATGACCGTCAGCCGGCGAAATCCTCCCTCGGCGCGGGTGAGTGGGATGTCGTTCCACCTGCTGTAGCAGGGCCAGTCGGAGCTGCCCAGACCGCCGCCCATCGTCCAGCCGGGGGCGGCCGGCACGCGCTGCTTGGGCAGGACCGGCTCGGTCAAGTGCCAGCGGCTGCGCCCGGCGGCGTCCGGGCCGACCGCGAGCCGCGCTCCGGTGCCGTCGGAACCGCCCAGCGCACGCTGGACGTGGTCAGGTACTGCTCCGCGCCGGGCACCTTGATCCGGGATTCGTCGCCCTTCCGGTCGAACTCCCAGCTCGTACCCGGGCTGGAACAGTGCTCCCGTACGGCCCAGCCCTCCTGGCGGCCGAAGCAATACGCGCCGTTCACATTGCTCTTGATCAGATAGCCCGCGCCGGCCGCCTGGAAGCACCACTGCTGGTTGCGGCCCGCACCGCAAGGGTGCTGCGGAATGCGGCGGCCCTCCGCGATGCCCTCGCCCTCGGCGTCAGCCACCAGCCCCCTGCTGGCATTGCCCGGGATCACCGGCCCCGGCAGCCCTGGCAACCCCGTCTCCGCATGGGCGGGCAATCCTGCGCCGAACGGCGCCAGTGCGCCCAAACCCGCTGCCGGGGGACGGCGCGATGCGCCTGCTGCGATGCATGTACGTCTCAACTCCAACAGAAGTGGTAGTTCTCCCCACAAAGGAGGAGCAGCTCGATCCTGGCCTTCCTTCAGTACGCCGTCGACGAACAGCAGGCGGACAAGGTGAGAAATGTTCATGCTTCTGATGGCTCAACAGGTTCGCGAAGACACAACAGTTTGATGAAGGAGCTGGGCACCACCCTCGGGCGACCGGGGGTCAACCAGCGGAGGGGACCGCAGCTCGCTCTTGAGCCGGTGGTCCGTCGGGACGAGTCGATCGACCGGTCTGGCATCACCGCGCTGCAACGCGTACTGATGGCCGTGCGTGCCGACGATGGCGATTCCTAGCGGTGATCACATCGGTGGCCCAGCAGTCCGCACACAGTCCGCAGGACACTCAATAAGGACCGTCGCACCCCACGGGGGGGCACGAAGGTCATGATGCCGCGGGGATTGTTCGGCCGGCGCCGAACTGTTCCGGCCCTAGCGTCAGGGCTATGACGCACACGATGCATGAGTTCGACTGCTACGCGGACGTGCGAGCGGCCCTTGCCGACCCTGCACTCGTCCCGGAGCTACCGGCTGCGGACGACGGTTCGGTCGGGGCGAGTGTCGCCTGGCTGCGCGCCTCGGTGGCCCGCTTCAGCTGCGGGGAGCCGCACCGGCAACGTCGCGCACTGATCGAGGCCCAACTGGCCCGGCTGGACCCCGCCTTGCTCCGGGAGGCGGCAGCAGCGGAGGGTGTGGGGGAGGTCCGTACTCGGGTGGTGCGCACCCTTGCCGAGGCTCTGAGGATGCCGGAGCCCGGGGCAGTGGCCGAGGCAGTGATCACGGTCGCCCGTATCTACTTCGGTGGGGCGGACGCGGCTGCGGACGATGCGGTGACCCGGCTGGTGGCACTACTGGCGCCGGACCCGGCGGATAGTGCCGCCCTGGACGCTGCCGCCCAACGCATCGGGTTGCTGGTCCAGTCATGCGAGGCGACCGCCGCACTGGTCGAGGCCGCAGCCACCAGCGGCGACGTACCGCTGGCCCGGGTACTCCGCGAGACTCCCCCGGTACGGACCATGCGCCGTATCGCCGCCAGGGCCACGCGAGTCGCAGGTCGGGAGATCGCCGAGGGTGACGTGGTGCTCCTCGACCTTGCGACCGCCAACCGCACTCACCCAGTACCCCTCACATTTGGCAGCCCGCCTCGCGTATGCCCCGGCCGGGTTCACGCCCTCGCCCTGGCCGAGGGCCTGCTCCACCGCCCGCTGCCCCCCTTCGCCGGCCTGCACCACCAGGCCGCCCCGCTGCTGCTGCCCAACGCCTGGGACTACGCCTCCGCCGCTGCCCTCGCGGAGCAGGGGTTCGCCGCCATCGGAACCACCAGCCTGGGCGTGGCCGCGGCCGCCGGCGTGCCGGACGGGGCGGCCGCCACCATCGAAGCGACCCTGGCACTGGCCCGACGGCTCGGACGGGGCTCCTTCCTGTTCACCGTCGACGCGGAAGGAGGCTTCAGCGATGAGGTGGAGGAAGTAGCCGAGCTGGCCCAAAAGCTGTACGACGCGGGCGCGGCCGGAATCAACCTCGAAGACGGCCGCCCCGACGGCACGCTCGCCCCCGTGGAGTTGCACGCGGCGAAGATCGCCGCCGTCAAGAACGCCGTGCCCGCGCTATTCGTGAACGCACGCACCGACACCCACTGGCTGGGCCGCCGGGAAGACGAGACTGCCACGCGCCTCGCCCTCTACGAACAGGCAGGCGCTGACGGGGTATTCGTTCCAGGGTTGTCGGCCCCTGACGGGATCGCCGCGCTGACGGCCACCCTCGTCGTCCCGTTGAACATCCTCTACGCGCCGACCGGTCCCACGCTCTCCGAGCTGGCCACGTTGGGCGTGCGCAGGATCAGTCTCGGCTCGCTGCTCTACCGCAGGGCTCTGGCGGCGGCCGTCGCCACCTCGACCGCCATCCGAGACGGCCGGCCGACAGACCTGAGTGCCCCGTCCTACAACGAGGTACAGCAGCTTGGTGTACCTGACTGAGAGTTGCAGCTTGCGCAACCGGGAAGCCGCAGTTCAACCGTGAGGGCCGGCGGCTGGCAGCAACACTCAAAACCTGGACGGGCTGATACCTGCGGCTCAGAAGGGATGAGTACGAGAACTCAGGCCCCTGGAAGGCCGCGGAGCGACGATGGATCACGCCGCCGCCCGAGCCCCGAGGAGCCCCGTGCTCAGCCGTATCGCCGCCACCATCGTCCCCTCCCTCGGCCGCATGACGACGTCAGCCGAGCTCCCCGCATTCCAGAGCCCCAGCATCCTCGTCGCCAACCACACATCCCTGGCCGACCCGGGCATCGTGCTGGCGGCGCTCCGCCGCCTCGGCATTGAACCTGTCATCCTTGCCACCGCCGGCCTGTGGCGCATCCCCGTCCTGCGCTACCTCCTGGACCGTGACGGGCACGTGCCCGTCCACCGCCGCACAGCCCGCGCCGCCGACGCCCTGGACCAGGCGGCGGCTGCGCTCGGCGCGGGCCGCCACGTTCTTATCTACGGCGAGGGCCGCCTCCCGAGCCGCACGGACCCCGCCGAAGCCGCCCCCGAAGCGTTCCGAAGCGGCCCCGCCCGTCTCGCCGCCGCTTCCGGAGCCCCCCTCATTCCGATCGGTCAGGCCGGTGCCCGCAGGATCACCTCAGGCAGCCACACCAAGCAGCTAGCAGGACTACTCACGGCGCCCCTCCGGCGCCCCCGCCTGCACGTCCACATCGGCGCTCCGCTGATACTGCCCACCGAGATCGACGCAGCGAGCGCGGTCGCCCAGCGCGCCGTGACCGAAGCCTGGCGTACTGCCGCCCTGCAACTGGGCGAGCCGGCGGCACTCGCACGGTAACCATCGGCGATCGTCAACGGTGGCGCCGGATCCGACCGCAACCAGCCCTGCAACGAACGCAGCTCCCCCGCACCCGACTCCACATGCACTTCTAACCGCACGCAATCTGGTAGACGGTCAGCTGAAGGCACTGGGCGTGTGTTGGACGCGAAGTCGAGACGCAGGAAGCCGGCGACCGTCCGCCGCTACTTCGAGTCGTCCCCGGAGGCCATCGCCGAGTTCACCAGCCTGCTCGCCCGGGCGACAGTCGGCGCTGAGGACGGGCCGGGCTTCGTCCCGCCCGGTGGCGGATCACGGGAGGGTGCAGGCGAAGTGCTGCGCGGTGATGCCGAGCCCGGTCGCAACTACTTCTTGCTCTGCTGGAAGTGGTGGAAACACACCAAGACCGGCTCGCGATCGTTGTCCCTTGCGGGGCCACTGCCCGTGTCCGTCCTGTCGCAGACTTACAGGACGTGGTGGCCCGGCTGGTCCCCGCGTCTTTGTCCCAGCCGAACCAAGGACTGCAATCGTGAGCGAGCGCGTTCTCACCCCCCGCAACCGGGGCTTCCTCTTCCTCGACTCCCACCCGGCGGGCTGCGAGCAGCTGGTGGCCGACATGTGGCAGACATGCCCCGACCCTGCCGGCGTGCCCGAGGGTGCCGGGCCGGTGGCTCTGATCATCGGCTCCTCGGCCGGATACGGACTGGCGGCCACTCTCGCCGGACTCAAGCGCGCCGGCATCCGCGGCATCATGGTCTCCTTCGAGAAGGCCCCCACCGAACGGCGTACCGCTACGGCCGGCTGGTACCGCACCGCCGCCACCGCGCGCATCGCCCGCACCGCCGGGAAGGATCTGGTCTTCCTCAACGGCGACGCCTTCTCCGACGCGATGAAGAACCAGGTCGCCGACCTCATCGAGCAGCGTTTCGGCGGCAGGTTGGACTACCTGATCTACTCGGTGGCCGCGCCCCGGCGCACCGACCCCGACACCGGCACCACGTACGCCTCGGTCCTCAAGCCGATCGGCCAGGCGAACCGCACCAAGACCCTCCTTTTCGACGGCCAGGGCGTTCCCGAGGTCCGCGAAATCGAGACCGGGCCGGCCGAAGGCGACGACGTCGAGCAGACCGTGGCCGTGATGGGCGGCGCGGACTGGGAACGCTGGATCGATCACCTGGCCAGTCGGGGCCTGCTCGCCTACGGCTTCGCCACTGCCGCGCTGTCGTACATCGGCTCGCCGCTGACAGCGGCGATCTACCGGCAGGGCACCATCGGCGTGGCCAAGGCCCACTTGGAGGCCACCGCCCGCACTCTGAACGAGCGGCTCGACAAGACGGTGGGCGGTCGGGCCGTGACCTCGGTCAACGGCGCTGCCGTCACCCAGTCCTCCACCGCCATCCCCGGCATCGCCCTGTACACCGGCCTGCTGCGCGGCGTCCTCGGAGAGGACCTGGTCCCGCCGGTGCACCAGCTCGCCGCCCTGTGGGACCAGCTCACCGGTGCCGCCCCGCTCGTTCTGGACGACGAAGGCCGGATCCGCCTGGACAACTGGGAACTCACCGACGACGTCCAGGCGGCCGTCGCCGAACGCTGGGAGGCCGCCACTACCGGTGCCATCGCCGACCTCGCCGACCTCGCCTGGTTCCGCACCGAAGTCCAAGGCCTGTACGGATTCTCCGTGCCGGGCATCGACTACACCGCCGCGGTTGCCACCGACATCCCCTGGCCCGACCACACACCCTGACCCCGGCACGGAGAACCGCCATGCGGAACGCCCCGCTGAGCGGTCCCACCCTTCGTCGATGGCGTCCTTGTCAGGCAGGGACTGCATACCGCCGGGGAGGTCCGGAAAACGGAAGGAGTACCGGCCCAGGCATGTTGACGTGGTGACGGACGAACGGGGAAACGCGGGCGACGTCCTCGTCACGGACGTCGAAGCCGTCCGCGCGCAGTTGGTTGACGGCTGCGCCCATGTAGCGGGTGTTGAACTCACGAGCGCGTTGAGGACCAGGCCGTGGACGCCGATCTGGTCCTCCATGCCATCCCGGTAGCGCTGGCAGAGCTGACCGGGCGGCGCCGTAGTCCTGCTGACCCGCGCACCTTGACACTCAGGACGGTACTTCGGAAAGGGGCCCGTACAGCCCCCCTCTTGCGGAGCGTGCCCCTGCGCGACACGCGTAGCCTTTGCGCCCACACCTCCCCGCTCCCGGCCTGCTGTGCCCTGCCGCTGTCCGGATCAACGCCCGCGTCGGCGACCGCCCCGATACGACGCCCGGCAGGCCCGGACTCGCGCACACGCGCGCCGAGCAGGCACGGCCCGTGACCAACCACGGGGGACCGCGCAACGGTGTGGGCCCCGCCGTGCGGTGTCACCTGTGCCGCGCCGCCGACGGAACCGGGCGGTGAACATCACGGTGGACGATCTCGGTCCGGTACACGCCGATCGTCGCGAACTCGCACAACAGGCGATGGACTTCCCGCGCCATCCCAACCGCCCCTTTCCGGTCTAACAAACCACCGCTAGTCCGGTCAACGACTCGGTGCCGGCCGCCGACACACCCACCGCCACGGTGTACCCGGCTGGCCTGGCCTGGCCCATCAGGATCCGGACGGTCATCGCGGCGTTGTGCGCGAGCAGCTGCGCACCCGGTGTCGACACCACGTAGGCACACACGTCGGCATCGAGACCCGTGCGGTAACGCATCGACGGGTCCCGGCGCGGGCTATACTGTGCGACATCCCGTGAGTTCCCCTGAGCCCCGCTGAATCACTGGCCACGTGGCCATGGGGCTCTTCCTCCCTTGGGTGTTCTGCAGCTCTGTGACGTCATTTCGGAATTCTCGAAGCGTTCTCACTCCGTCCGACCGATCAGCGGTCGGACTGAAGGTGAGGAGGGTCGGGTTGGCGCTGGCGGTCGTACGCGACCTGCACGAGGCCGAGCAGGCATGGCAGTGAAACCCACTCGACCTGCTCGCCCCACTGACGAGATCATGGACAGATGCCGACGACCGAACGATCAGCCCGCGAGCTTCAGGACCGCGCCGTTCTCTGGAGCATGGGCGAGATCTGCGCAACCGACGTCGTCACTGCTGCTTGTGATGCACTCGTTGCCGGCCTCGACAGTCCTGCCCTGCGGACTCTGGCCGCGTGCACACGTGCGGAGGCGGATTACGACGTCCCCGACCTCCTTCCCCCCGCACTTGACGAACTGGGTCTCACCTTCCACGCAGTGGGCAGCGTTGCCGGACAGGAAGCCGCCGTACGGGCACTTGCCGCCCGGATGCTGGCGGGCGAGCTGACGCCTCGCGAGCTGGCCTTCCGGATCCACCAGCGCTTCGGGCACGAGCTGCCTCTGGCCGAGCGACTCGCCAATCTGGACGACGAGTACGACATCCTCGAGTACGGCGACAGAACACCGGCCCAGATCGACGCCGAGGTCACGGCCGAAGCTCTTCGTCTGGCACAGCACCCTCGTGTTCCAACCGAACCCACGGATGCATTGACCTGAAGCAGACCGGTGGACCCGTGGGTTCAGGCTGAAGGGCCTTCGGTTTTCTTGAACCCACGGGGATCAGGGGGTGTGACACTGGCGACCTCGCGTAATCGTGAGTCGCGTATTCCTCCGCCAGTGGGGGCTGTGCTCACTGTGAGTGGCCGCCAGTCTCAGCCCCTTTCCCCTGCCGCCGGGCAGGTCGGCCGTTCCGCCCCGACTCACCTGTCCGCGCTCCTCAACGAGATAGGCGGCGTGGAGTCGATATGCGCAGGCGAGTCCGCACGCAACGGTGATTCACTGGCCCGATGAGCACGTTCGACGAGTACCTCACGGACTGGGAGTTCGGCGAGGACTGGCGGCCAGTGGTCGAGCACCTGGCGGCCCGCGTCACGAGCTGGCCCAGGGGGGCGCCGGAACCTGAAGACTTTTGCGTGGACTTCCCCGTCGACGTCCTATGGACAGACGGCCTGCTGGTGTGGACGAGCCTGGTAGACCCCGTGCGCAATATGGTCAGCACCTGCTTGGGCGGCCAGATCGACCGTACGGGTCTTCGCTGCGGCATCCTGAACCCCCACAATCCGGGAGACCATCTCGACTGCCGCCTCGTCCTTCTCGGCGAAGGAAGATCCCTTCCTGATCTGGCAGATGTGCTTCTGGATTGGGTGGCCGCCGAGGCCGCACGTCTTTCCACCAGTCGACCGCAGCCCCTACGCGCGCCGAGATCCGTGCAACCGGAGGGTGACCGCTCCCGGGCTCGTGTTCACCGCGAGTGGTCGCCGGGGGCATAGTGCCGCCAGGTTCCTCCTGCCTCGGCGGCGAGCTGGGCGGTGGTGTCGTCGTGGTAGCCGAGCATGCGGGCGATCACGGGTGCGGGGGCCTGGAGGACGAGGTGGCGGATGGCCGCCGTGCGTCCTCGCTGGGTGGGGAAGCCCAGGTGGCGAAGCCTGAGTTCGAGCGTGTGCGGGGTCATGGGCTGTCCAGCCCTGCGGCCGGGAAAGAGCCACCGGGCGTTTGGGTTCGTGGCGGTCATGGTGTTCGGTCGCTGGTCGAGATAGGTCAGCAGCACTCCGGCAAGCGGTTCAGGGACGGGCGAGGGAGGATCACCGAGCCGGACCAGAACCTCGCCGTCCACGTGAAGAACATCGTCGGTGGTGAGCCGAGCGATCCGGGTGAGCGGTTGCGCGTAAAGGAGGACGAACGCGGCAACTACGCGGTCCTGGAGCGGAATGTCGCCTTGGTCGACGGCCTGCCGCAACAGGGTGAGTCGCTGGTGTTGGGCGAGCGGGGCGGGTTTGCTCGTGGAGCGATGCGGGACGGCGACCTTGAGCATGTGTTTGGACCGCATCGCCCATCGCAAAAAGGCGTGGGTCAGGCGCCGGGCGGTATAGCCACCCGCGTACCAAGTATCGACATCGGCCTGCGTGCACTCGGCGAGGTTCCGCCCTCGCTCGGCGAGGTGATCGAGAAAGACGGTCGCGAGACGAATCTCGTTGCGGGCCTGCTGAACCTGCTTACTGGTGAGCGGGCCGCGATCGGCCAGGGAGTTCAGTCGGCGCTGAACGTGCCAGGTTGCGAAGAGCTCCAGTAGCCGCCGGTGCCCGGCGTCGCCGACGGCAGGCAGTTTCTCGGCGAGCCACCGCTGGAATAGCAGCAGCTGCCGGTCAGCCGGGGGCAGGACGCCGCTCTGCATGAGCAAGTCGCGCAGGTAAGCGACCGATCGCCAGGGAGTGAGCTGGCTCAGGCCGTCGTGCGTGAGCGGAACCTCTTTCAGGGCGAGAGCCCGCAGGTTGCGCCGAGTGTGGGGCTTATTGGTCCAGGTCAGCGCGCCCCACGGGCGGCGGATCTGCCGCAGGGCGTCGAACAGCGGGAGCAGTTCAGCGTGGACGGAGCCGGTCCCGTCGTCGAGAAGATCGCGGAGCCGCTCGGTCAGGACGCATCGGCCGCAGACCCCGCGCCGGTAACGTCTGGCCTCCTGGCCGCATTGCTCACAGAAGAAGTCACCGATCCCGCCGGCGCAGTCGGTGCAGAGCTTCCCGCCGTCCGGCGCGAGGCCGGGAATGAGCCGCTCAACTCCGCATCCGGTGCAGGTCCCGTAGGTCTCCAGAGCTCTGGTCATGCAGCTCTGGCAGATGTAGCCCTCGGGCCAGTGGTTCGCCCCCAGCCGCAGGGCCCGGCCACAACGTGTGCAGAGCAAGTCCTCGGCGCGGACGCGGGTGCGACTCATCCTTCCGGCCGGATGCGGGCGCGCTTGGGACGGACCGCCGACAGGTCGACGACCGCATCACCAGTGGCGACCCTGCGGACTGTCGCGTTCTCTGCCCTGGTAGCAATCAGGTCGGCCGGGGTGCAGTCGAAGATGTCGCAGAGCGCGGCCAGGACCGGAAGCGACAGCCGCTCGGGGGTGCCGGTGACGAGCCGGTGGACCTGGGAGAGCGAGAGGTTGATGCCACGCTCGGCCAGTGGCGGGGCGAGCTCGCTGGTGGTGAACATCCCGGCGGTGGCCATCCTCTCGCGCAGTCGCCACTGGTAGCTGACCTGGCGTTTCATCGGGCCCTCCTCGGGGGCTTGAGTGCGGCCTCGATGGTGGCGTCCAGCGCCCGCCGCAGGGTGCGGGTGCGAAAGTCGGAGGACACGCAGGTGTAGATGGAGGTGGTGGAGGCGTGGTCGTGGCCGGCCTGTTGCTGGACGAAGAAAGGGTCCATGCCGTCTTCGATCAGATGGGTGACGTAAGACCTGCGTAGCGAGTGGAAGTCCAGGACCGGGTCCAAGCCGAGATCGTTGCGGTAGGCGGCGAAACGGGAGTCCAGCCGTTGCAGGCCCACTCGCCGCCCGCGTTCGGAAGGCCACAGGGCTGGCCCGTCCGCGTGCCGTATGGCGGGCCGGACCTCGCTCGTCCACTGGTCGAGGATCTCGGCTGACCACTCCCATACCGTCAGCACGCTGCGGCGTTTGGGCGGCGAGCCCTTCTTCGCCTTGCCATGGCGCACGTAACAGATGCCGAACTCACCGAACTCCGCTCCTTCGGGGTTGCGGCCGAAGTCCGCAGTGTCCAGCATCCGGGTTTCGTTGCGGCGCAGTCCGAATGCGTACGCGGTCTTGAACAACATCGCGTCGCGGAAGGCGGGCAGCCAGCCCTTGCGTCCGCGGCCGCGGACGCGCTCGACCTGGTCGTCGGCGTGGTCGAAGAATGTCTGCAACTCGTCCCGGGTGAAGGCCCGTTTCGGGGCCTCGGCCTCGCACTCCTGCATGTGCACGGCGGTGTTCCACTCGTGGCAGACCTGGATCGGATGGGTCCCGAAGCGGCGTTCGCACTCGGTCGCCCACTCGTAGGCCGGGTCAGTGGTGTAGTCGCAGAACAGCCGCACCGCTTCCTGGTAGCCCCGGAGTGTCGAACGTCCGCAGCCGTGAACCGACCGCAGGTCGCCGAACCACTCGTCGGCCAGCGGTGAGGACCAGTTCCACGGGAAGGCGTCGGCGTGAGCGGCGAACGCCCGGACCTTTCGCTCGCGGCCGTTGATGGTCGACAGCGCGAGGTTCCGGGCCAGTTGCTGGTTGCGCCAGCCGTCCAGCATCGCTTCGAAGACTTGCTCGTCCGGCCGGAGCAGCGGCACCCCGTCGGCCAGGTGAAGCCGCGCGGCCCCCGGCGCCGCCCTGTTGTTGCTCACCACACTGTCACGCTCCGTAGATCGCATTCGCCGCGAGAATCTCGCATCAGATGCGAAGCGTGGAGCGGAACGGCAGGTCAGCCATCCGATCGAGTGAAGCGGAACGACATCGACCCGTCCTGTCAGATACCGTCCCAGCAGGCCCTGGAGAACCGCCTACCTTGCTGATCAGTGGCTTCCCGGCGCCCGCCTGACCAATGCGGCGCAAGGTGACGCCAGTTCGCATCGGATGCGATACGCGCCGGTTCCGAGATACGCGCCAAAGGGGCAACGGGATGATCTTGAAGCCCTGATCCGATCGGATTTACGTGCGGCGACGTGCAGCGGGGTCGCGTTCGGCGACGTGCCGGGCGACCGAGTCGACGCCGGGGCGGGCGTACCGCTCCAGGGAGCGGACGGAGGCGTGGCGGGAGCGGGCCAGCAGCATCGGGGTGGAGGTGCCGTCCTCCGCGTCGTGCGTCAGGGCACTGTGCCGTAGCCGGTGAAGCGTCCAGCCGTCCAGGTCCTCGATGTCGTCGGGTGAGGCGAGGGGGTTGGCCAGGAGCCTGGTGTTCTCCTCGAAGATCTCCTCAGCGCGCCGGTAGGAGAGCCGGGCCCGGCCGGTCTCCGGGCACACGTCGAGCGTCGGGGTTCCGGCCGGGGCCTTGCGGTCGGTGAGGAACAGCGGGCCGCGGGTACGGCGGGCGATGAGTCGGGGCAGGAGCTGGGCGGTGCCGGACTGCCAGTGAATCCACTCGGTCGCCCCGCCCTTGGCGGTGATCTTCCCGCGCTTGTCCTGCGGGTAGAGGTCTTCCACGTTGAGGCACAGCACCTCGTCGGCCCGCGCGGCGGACTCGTAGAGCATCTTCCACTGGGTCTTCTCCCGCAGCGCGACGTCGAGGCGCCACAGGGCGGCGATCTGGCTCTCCGCGAGAGCCTTGGTACGGTCGGGCGGCGCCGGCCGCCGCTCGATGCCGATCGTGGGGTCGCCTTCGATCCAGCCTTGGCGCTGCACCAGCCGATCGCCTTGCGCGCGATGGACAGCTCCCGGTTGACGGTGTCGGCGTCCATCACGTCCGCCCGCGCCGCCGCCAGTTCGGCCAGCACCTCCGGCAGCGCCGGGTCGTCGATCGCGGCGACGGGGAAGACGGGCGGCTTCGCGCCTCGGCGGGCGGGTCCGGTTGGCGCCGGTTCGCCGGCGAGCAACCACCCCCAGGTCGTCAGCGAGATCCGGTAGATCCGCGCGGAGGACTTCGCGATGCCCGCGCCGGTGAGGTACCGCTCGACCGCCGCGGTGTACGACGCGGGCGGGGCGGACAGAGGTACGACCCGAGCACACGGCAGCCGAAGCGCGCCCCCGCTTCCGAGTTCGGTCACTGGTTCGATCGTCACGCCGCCCACCCCCTGACACTGCCGCAGTAAATGCGTACACCTCGCCCCGGCGGCCGGAATGGCCCGCCGCAGGTCGCGGTGATCACGGTAGGGGCTCTGTCGCGGTAAATCCGGCATTTACTGCGGCAGTTGCGAACGCGTTTCCGCGATCGAGCATCCGCCCGAATGCGGTTCTGTTGTGCGGACTTGAGGGGAGGGGACTGTCAGTGCCCGGCGCCAGCATGCTTACCTGGGACATGCCCCAGATCCTCCGTCACGGGCAGGCACTCGGCGAGCAGGTCGACGACGTCGCGCCAGGCGCGCTGCGCGTGCCGTGGGTGGTAGCCGACGCCGGGGACCACAGGGTGGCCGACCGGCGGGTGGTGGAAGGCGTGCAAGGCGCCGCCGTAGACCGCGAGGCGCCAGTCGACGCCCGCGGCTTGCATCTCAGCGGTGAACGCGTCCCGTTGCGCGGGCGGCATGATCGGGTCTTCCGACCCGACCCCGGCCCACACCGGGCAGCAAATGCGCGCCGCCTCGCCCGGTCGGCCCGTGGTCAGTGCGTTGACTGTCCCGATCGCACGCAGGCTGACGCCGCCGCGCCCGAGTTCCAGCCCGACGGCGCCCCCGGTGCCGTAGCCGACGGCGGCGATCCGGTCGGGGTCGGTCCGCGGTTCGGTGCGCAACACGTCGAGCGCCGCATGGCCGATGCCCCGCATCCGGTCGGGATCAGCGAGCAGCGGCAGGCAACGGGCCAGCATCTCCTCGGGGTCGCCCAAATAGCGCCCGCCGTGAAGGTCGAAGGCCAGCGCTATATATCCCAGTTCGGCGAGAGCATCGGCCCGGCGGCGCTCGACGTCGCTGAGCCCCATGCCCTCTGGTCCGAGCAGCACCGCGGGCCGGCGGTCGACACCGGCCGGGAGCGCGAGGTGCCCGATCATCGTCAAACCGTCGGCCGGATACTCGACCGTACGCGTCGTAATCGTCGTCATGAGACTGGACTGTAGTGATCGTCGAGCCCGGTCCGGCTGGTGTTCTGCCGCTGGCAGAACAGCGCGGGTATCCCTCTGAAATACGGCGAGGGCTCACGAGAACCGTCACAAACCCCGTCCCCACGGCAGCGCTATCGGATCACCTGCCCAGGCCACGGTGTTGGAGGCTGACCCTCACAGCAGGATTCTGGGGTATACCGGCCCGCTCCCGTGAAGGGCGTCACCAGCTAGTTCACCTCACGGTTCAGGCGGCCTGGCCGAGGCCGGCGGGGGTCAGGTCCTGCTCGCGCAGCGGGGTGAAGTCGACGTCGAGTTTCGGGTCGTACGCCTCGGGCTGGATGCCGAGTTCGTGGGTGCTGTACTCGCCGAACCGGTTGATGTGTTCGGTCAGGTACGGCGAGATGTGCGCTAGGTCTTCCGGGTCGATCTCCCAGCCCTCCTCCAGCAGCTGCCGCACGATCTCCGCGATGTCCAGGGCGTTGTGGAAGATCACCGCGTTCGTGAGCAGCGCGTTGAACTTCATCGCCTTCTCCTGCTCGATGGGGTCGTTGTCGGCGATGACGCCGCGGTTGCCGAAGCCGATCCACTGGGAGAACCGGTTGAACGACTCGACCTTGTTGGTCGCCGCGGTCACCCGTCGGCGCAGCGGCGCGTCGGAGAGGTAGCGCAGCAGCTGCACGGTGCGGATCACGCGGCCGACCTCGCGGAAGGCGGCGTAGGTGGCATTCTTTCGCGACCCGGAGCGCAGGCGCTTGAGCAGTGTGGAGGAGGAGATGGTGCCCTCGCGTACGGAGACGGCCACGCGCATCAGGTGGCGGAACTGGGACTCGATCAGGTCGAAGTCGATGATGTTCTTGCCCGGCTCCCCGAACAGGGCGTCGATGTGCACGTACTCGCTCTGCTTGGAGGGCCGGTAGAAGGTCAGTTCCTTCCAGTTTCTGAGCCTGGGCATCAGGTCGAAGCCCAGGAGGTGGGCGAGCGCAAAGACAGGGAAGCTCTGGCCCTGCGTATCCGCGTGCACGGTGGTCGGCTGCACCTCGCTGGTGTTCTTCAGCAGGCCCTCGATGATGTAGACGGCCTCCCAGACGCCGCACGGGATGAAGTGTGAACAGCGCGATGTAGGTGTCCGAGACGTGGTGGTAGGCGATGCCGCCCGGCTTGCCGTACCGCACGCTCGTCTCGGAGAGCAGGTTGTCGAGGTACGTGTCCATGTGGGTGCCGTCCGCCGCGACGGCGGTCCCGTCGCCCCACGCCTGCGAGATGTCCAGGCGGGCGTGCGCGTTCACCAGGTCGGCGACCGCCTCGTTCAGCAGCACGATCGAGAAGTGCTTGTTGGCGACGTACGACAGCTCGTGTCCGCTCACGCCGGGGATGTGCCGGGCGGCCTCGTACGGGCCCATGTTGGTGCCCTTGACGAACGTGACGATCACATAGCGGCCCAAGGGGGCGGTGAGCTTGGGCTCGTTGCCGGACGGCGGGCCGAAACGGCGCCACCACTCCACCCAGTACGCGGTCCGGGCCACGATGCCCATCAGGGAACGCTCCGGCATCCTGGCCTTGATCTCCTGCTCCAGCCGCTTCGCCGAGGGCCGCTGGCCGTCAGCGTCCATGATTGATATGCGAAGGGGCCGTGCCGCGTAGAACGCCAGCTTCGCTTCGGCCGCGGGAACGTGACTGGAAAGGACCCTGGGTGCGCTATCGCGACGTTCCTGGCCTGTCGGGGGCGGCGAATGCAGCCGTCCGCATGCTCGAACGAGAGCGGCTGGCGCCGGGGGTTGTGTCTGTCGCGCTGAGTGTGTGGGCTGTCCGCGTCCATGGCACCAAACGCCGGTGGAGGTGTTGGGAAGCCGAGTTCACCTGCCCGTGCTGCGGCGAGGGCTGGGCCCGGGACAAGCTGCAAGAGGCTCTGTCCCTGCTGCCGCCGAGAGCCGCCACCGAACTCCGGGTGCAGATCGAGCACCTGGATGAGGTGCTACTCAGACGAACGCATCACGAACCCATGGCAGATTCGGAGTTGGCGTGGTGGCATCGCCGGTGCTGACCGTGCCCATGCCGTCCACTGAGTCGTTGTCTCTTGCTATGACTGGTCGGAGGATCTGACAGAGGCGGAGTGGCGACGTCTGGAGCCGTTCCTGCCAGTGGGCAACAACCACTGCCTGGCGGTGGCGCGACCACCGCCAATTGGTCAACGGCATCCTGCACCGGGTCCGGACCGAAGTGCAGTGGCGGGACCTGCCCGAACGCTATGGGCCGTGGAAGACCGTCTATGAGCGCCATCGCCGCTGGTCGGCCGACGGAACCTGGGAGCGGCTACTCCAACAGGTGCAGGCCCGGGCCGATGCCGCCGGCGGGATCGACTGGGACGTCTCGGTCGACTCCACCTCGATCCGTGCCCACCAGCACGCGGCCACTGGCGCCAGGGTGTCCAGGCCGCCGTCATCTACGCCCGCGAGCACCTGAACGCACTTATCCAGCACGTCCGCTCCTTTGCGTCCCTGGAAGCGGCGCCATCGACGGCGGAAGCGGGTGGTGGCAGCCTGTTCCGTACCCTGGGGGCATGCGCATGCGCCCCACTCTGAGCTGGGCCCCTACCGAGGACCTGTCGCCGGGCACCACGGATTTGGAGCCGGTCACCGATGCGCTGAGCACCGGCGGTGTGCTGGTGCTCAGCGGGGCGGGCATCTCCACGGAGTCGGGCATCCCCGACTACCGGGGCGAGGGCGGGAGCCTGAGCCGGCACACCCCGATGACCTACCAGGACTTCACCGCCAGCGCCCAGGCCCGGCGCCGGTACTGGGCGCGCAGCCACCTCGGCTGGCGCACCTTCGGCCGCGCCCGCCCCAACGCCGGGCACCGGGCCGTGGCCGCGTTCGGGCGGCACGGCCTGCTCTCGGGTGTGATCACCCAGAACGTCGACGGCCTGCACCAGGCCGCCGGCAGCGAGGACGTCGTGGAACTCCACGGAAGCCTGGGCCGGGCCGTCTGCCTTTCCTGCGGCGCCTTCACCTTGCGCCGCGAGCTCGCCCGACAGCTGGAGGACGCCAATGTGGACTTCGGGCCGGTGGCCGCCGCGATCAACCCTGACGGTGACGCCGACCTCACCGACGAGCAGGTCGGAGACTTCCGCGTGGTGTCCTGCACGGTCTGCGGCGGCATCCTCAAACCAGACGTGGTGTTCTTCGGCGAAGCCGTGCCCCCGCGGCGGGTCGAGCACTGCCGCAAACTGGTCCGTGAGGCGGCCTCGCTGCTGGTCCTGGGCTCCTCACTCACGGTGATGTCCGGGCTCCGGTTCGTCCGCCAGGCGGCCCAGACCGGAAAACCGGTGCTGATCGTCAACCGGGACCCGACCCGGGGCGACCGGCACTCCGTCACCCGCATCGCGCTGCCGCTGGGAACGGCCCTCACCACTGTGGCCGGCCAACTGGGCATCCCTGTCAACGACGAGACGACCGGGCCTGCATAAGGGGTGACGGCGGTGGGGCGTCACCAGGGTTCATCGCGCCGGCCCCTTGGGCCGAAGACCGGGTGTGCGAAACCCTCCAGAATCTTGACGGCGTCATCCGGATCCATCTGCTCGTCTTCACTGCCTCGATGAACCACAGGACGTCGACCAGAGCCTCAGCCAGGACGCGGGTCAAAGACGGGTACAGAGGCACCAACACCGTCTCTCAGCAGGTCAACGACAGCATCCGTCCAGCCCACCACTCACAGCTGACATCACGGCCAGTCAGCCCTTCACGGAAGTTGAGCCAGAAACTGGGAGCGGGCAACGTGTGCCGACCGGTAGCACTCAGCGATCACAGGGCCCGAAAATGACAACGCTGCGGCAGCGTAGGCCACGGGACCGCATCTCGTGCAGTCCCGACTGGGCGTATCGGACACGGGGAGCCCGGAATCGGCGGCGCTCGGACCGATGAGATTTCGGGCGGCATGATGTCTCAGGAGGAAAGGACGGACACGTCCCCTACCCAAGAGAGAGTGGTGCGCGATGAGATTGGTACTGCAGGAGTTCCTGTCGCTGGACGGCGTCTACCAGGGCCCGGGGTCCCCGGACGAGGACACCAGTGACGGGTTCACCCAGGGCGGCTGGTTCGTGCCGCACATGGACGAGGCGTTCGAACGGCAGGCCGGCACCTGGCTCGGCACGGCGGATGCGTTCCTGTTCGGCCGCCGTACCTACGTCAACTTCGCACGGGACTGGCCGAAGATGACCGAACACCCGTTCGCCAACACCTTGAACGGCCTGCCGAAGTACGTCGCCTCCCACAGCCTGGTCAAGGCCGAGTGGGACCCGACCACGATCCTGTCCGGCGATATCCCCGCCCAGGTCGCCGAACTGAAGCGGCAGCCCGGCCGCGAGCTACAGATCCACGGCAGCGCCCGGCTGGCCCAGTCCCTGCTGGCCGCCGGGCTGATCGACGAACTGCGCCTCGTGATCGCCCCGGTGGTCGTGGGCAAAGGCCGCCGCCTGTTCCCGGACGGCGGTGCCCCGGCCGGCCTACGACTCCTGAGCAATGAGACGACACCGGGTGGACTGGCGATTCACGTATACGAATCGACAGGACTTCCGGAGTACGGGACCTACGGGGCCGACGCGTAGGCACACCTGCTGCACCGGACAGAGTGCCCTCCCCTACGGCGGAGGCCGAACCTCAGACTGGCGCCGCGACCGGCATGAACGCCAACATCCGCGCGCCGGCGACGACCCTTCACTGCTCGTCGACAGCCTGGTGGCCGTCCGAGCCGGTCAGGTTCCGGCCCTCGCCGGACACTGCCAAACTCCCCAGGATCGCGAGCAGCTCGGCGCTGCGGCTGCCCGGTTCGGCGTGGAAGACTTTGAGGACCAGGCCGTCCGTGCCGACGATGGCCAGTTTGTTGGCGTGCAGCTCGAGGTCGCCGACCTTCGGATGGCGCAGTCGGCTGACACGCGCCTGCTTGGGGTGCACATCGTGACGGCCCCACAGACGGCGGAAGCGCTCACTGCGTACGGACAGCTCGCCCACGAGCTCCGTCAGGCGAGGATCGTCGACGTCGGGCCCGACGTTGGCCCGCAGGGCGGCGATCAGCGCCTCGGTCAGTTCCTCCCAGTCCCGCAGCAGTTTCCGTTCGCTCTCGTCGAGGAGGAGGGCCCTCAGGAGGTTGACGCCGACGGAGTAGTTCGGGGACAGGGCCGTCGCCAGCGCGTTGGCGGCGAGCACATCGGTGAACTTGTTCTCGACGTACGCGGGATTGCTCGTCCAGCCCTCCATGAGCTGAAGGATGCCGGGCGGCACAGGCTCAGGTTTGCGTGAAGCCCGTCCACGGTCCGTTGGGCGGGCCGGCCGGCGGGCTCGGGAGGGTCGGGCCTGGGTCAGGCCGATCAGGTGCGTGGTGGCGTCCGCGTCCAGGTTCAGGACGTCGGCCAGGGCTTCAAGGACCTGAAGCGACGGATTGCGGTCGCGGCCCTGCTCCAGGCGCAGGTAGTAGTCGGCGCTGATCCCGGCGAGCATCGCGACCTCCTCGCGACGCAGTCCCGGGACGCGCCGGAGTCCGCCACCGCGGATTCCGGCGTCCTCGGGCCGGACCAGCGCCCGCCGGGCGCGCAGAAACTCGCCGAGAGCATTCGTGCCATCCATGCCCCAACCCTAGGTCCGTACCGGCGCGGGTGCCTGTCCCTGTCACTCCCAGGAACAGTGGGGTACTGCCGAGCGCGGCCGGACGCGCGCACAGTCGACACCGGACAAGCTGTCCACACAGGCACAGAGCGGAAGGCACCCCATGACCGACACCACTCCCGGCGGAACGCTCACCCTCGCCGACGACCTGATCCTCAGCCGTATGGGATACGGCGCCATGCAGCTGGCGGGACCCACCGTGTTCGGGCCGCCCAAGGACCGGGACGAAGCCGTCGCGGTGCTGCGGGAGGCCGTCGAGCGGGGCATCACGCACATCGACACCAGCGACTACTACGGGCCCGCCGTCGTCAACGAGATCATCAGGGAAGCCCTGCACCCCTACCCCGCGGACCTGCGCATCGTGACCAAGGTCGGCAGCCGTCGCGGCGACGACGGCAGCTGGAACATCTCGCGGGACCCCCAGGACCTCAAGGCTCAGGTCCACGAGAACCTCCAGCACCTCGGCGTGGACGCGCTCGACGTGGTGAACCTGCGCCTCGGTTCCAACGAGGGGCAGACGGACGAGGAGGCGATCGGCGAAATGTTCGGCGCGCTGGCCGAGCTGCAGAAGGAAGGTCTGATCCGCCACCTCGGACTCAGTGCTGCCTCCGATACCCAGCTCACCGAGGCGCAGGCCATCGCCCCGGTCGTCACGATGCAGAACCTCTACAACCTGGCCAACCGCCAGGACGACGCCCTCGTCGACCGGTGCGCGGCACAGAACATCGCCTTCACCCCGTTCTTCCCCTTGGGCGGCTTCTCCCCGTTGCAGTCACAGACCCTGACCGACGTCGCCGCCCGCCTGGACGCCACACCCCAGCAGGTCGCCCTGGCCTGGCTGCTGCAGCGCTCGGCCACCATCGCCCTCATTCCGGGCACCTCCTCGCGCGCACACCTGCGCGAGAACATCGCCGCCGCAGACCTGACGCTACCGGCGGACGCGGTCGCGGAACTCAACACGATCGGCGGCTGACACGGAAGCAAGGAAAGCCCCAGGCGGCATCGACAACCCATCTGCGAGGGCTGTCGTCGGCACCTGACGGTCAGGAGTCGGGAATGCCGGTCTGCTGCTCGGCTGCCGGGCACCACCGCCCTCCTTGGCCCATTGAGCAGTCCACAGTGCTGCCAGTTCTTTGCTTGGGCGGACGATTCCGAGCGCGGTATCTGGCGAGCGGTGCCAACTCAGGTACTCAGTCACAGATGTCGTGGTCGGCCCGCCAAGCTGGGCGGCGGCAGCTCTCTCCAAACCGATCCCCTCCGGATGCGGGCCGGTCCGGCCGACGTGAGGATCGGATTACGGGCGGTGGCCCGGCCGCGCTCGCTTCATGTGGCGCTTCCGGTCACTTCCGGCTCACACCGCCAAGGGGGCCTGGAGGTAAGCATGCCGAGGCCCCTGTGGAGCGGTGCCATCAGCTTCGGGCTGGTCACGATCCCGATCAAGGTCGTCTCCGCGACGGAGGACCGTGCGATCCACTTCCACCAGGTCCACCTGGAGGACATGGGCCGCGTCCGTACCCGGAAGCTCTGCCAGGTCGACGGCAAGGTCGTGCCGCAGGAGGAGATCGGCGAGGGCTACGAGATCGGCAAGGACCAGACCGGCCCGGTGACCGACGACGAGCTCGACCAGATGCCCCTGCCGACCGCGAACGCCATCGAGATCGTCGCGTTCGTCGACGCCGACACGATCGATCCGATCCGGATCAGCGACTCCTACTACCTCGCGATCGACGGCCAGGTCGCCGCCAAGCCGTACACGCTCCTGAGGAAGGCGCTGGAGCGCTCGGACAAGGTCGCGGTCGCGAAATTCGCCTGGCACAACCGTGAGCGCCTCGGCCTCAGTCCCGAATCGGCCGCGCCGAAGGAGGTGGACCTGGACGAGGAGGAGATCGAGCGGGCCGTCCAGCTGGCCGACACCATGGCGCTGGACGACATCAGCGGTTTCCGGGACGCGTACCGCGATGCTCTGGAGGAGCTGATCGAGGCGAAGTCCGAGGGCAAGCCCCTCCCCGAGCCGGCCGAGGGCGAGGAAGCGAAGTCCGGGCAGGTCGTGGACCTGATGGCCGCCCTGAACCCCTCCGTGATGGCGGCGAAGGAATCCCGCGGCGAGGACACCGGGGAGGGCGGGGACGCGACGGTCCATGCGATGCGGCCCAGTAAGAAGACGGCCGCGAAGAAGACCACGGGCAGGAAGACGGCGGTGAAGAAGCGCAGTGCCTGCTGACCCAGCGGCGGCCCTCCCCCGCTTCGCCCCGATGCTCGCCACACCAGGCCCCCTCCCGCCCCCAGCACTCCAGGATGGATTCGGGTTCGAGGTCAAGCAGGACGGCCAGCGGGCCATGATCTACCTGCCCGGCGACGGGACCGTAATCCTGCGATCGCGGTCCGGAGCAGACATCACCGCGGCGTACCCCGAATTCACAGCCCTCGGCTCAGCCATTGGCCGGCCAGCTGTCCTGGACGGTGAGATCGTCGCCTTCGATGACCAGGGGCGCAGTGATTTCGAGCGGCTGCAGTCCCGGATGGGGCTGTCCGGATCACCCGCGAAAGCGGCCCGGATGGCACAACAGGTACCCGCCCACCTCATCCTCTTCGACATCGTCTTCCTTGACGCGAGGACCATCACGAAGATGCCCTGCTCCGAGCGGCACAGTGTGCTCGAAGGGCTCGGGCTCACGGGTACGCACTGGTCGACACCCGCGTCGGTCGTCGGCCATGGGACCCAGGCCCTGGAGATGACGAAAGCCGCAGGTCTCGAAGGGCTTGTGGCGAAGCGGCTCACGTCGGTGTACGAGCCGGGGGTGCGCTCCCGTGCGTGGATCAAGATCCGGCACGTCCGGACCCTGGACGTCATCGTCGGTGGATGGGTGCCCGGGCGCGGCCGGCTCGCCGGCCTGCCCGGTGCGCTGCTCGTCGGCGAGCACGACGAGGACGGACTGCGATACGCGGGAAGCGTCGGCACCGGCTGGAGCGACACCGAGCGCGTAACACTGGCCGAACTCCTCCACGCCGCCGCGATCGACCACTGCCCCTTCACCGAGGTGCCGCCGGTGGCCGGGGCGCGGTGGGTGCTGCCGCGCCTGGTCGGCGAGGTCGGCTACGCGACCCGGACCCGGGCCGGGCGCCTGCGCCACCCCTCCTGGCACCGACTACGCCCGGACCTCGCCCCCGACGACATCACCTGACCCCGCCCCCAGCTCTATCCATGGGCAACGCTCGGGTCCGGATCGCAGACCTCAATCTCGGGCCCGGCGGATCGGCGCGCTATGTCGCTCCCTGGAGGCACCTTTTGCCGACGCCGTCGACGAAGGCGCGTCAGTGGTGGTGGCCGTGCCGGCCGATGCGTCCGGTCGAGCCGCTCACCAGTTGGTTCCGTTCGATAGGGCTGACGGGCCGCGACGCGAAGACGATGCGGGCCTACGCGTACACCGTCTTGATGCTGGTCCAGGTCGCCCAGCACGGCGGCCCGTTCTCGGCTGAGGCCCTTACGGAGCTGACAGAAGCCGCCTCAGGACTCGGCGCCCTGGTTGAATCCCCATCCGACCGGCGCTTCACCGTGGACCACTCGGCAGGTTTGGCGACCATCGAGCAGGTGTAGGAGTCCGTCTCCGGCATGTCCTTCATCGGACGCCACCTCCTGAGCAACGTCCCCCGGCGGCTATGCGCTTGAGGGAGACGATGTCGTCACTGGGCTGCACTCCAGCCGATAGCCCATGCCGCGGATCGCATCGATGGTGCAGCAGCTGCCGGACTCGTTGCGCAACCTGTTCCGCACCCGTCTGACGTGGACTGTGAGCGTGTTGCTGTCCAGCACCTCGGCGCCCCAGAGGGCCTGCGTCAGCTCGCCGCGGCTGATGACGCGGTTGTGGTGCTGCATCAGGTAGCGCAGCAGCATGAACTCACGGACCGGCAACTGCAGCGGGCGACCGCGCACATGAACGTGGAAACCAGCCGGATCAAGTTCGATGTCTCCGACAACCAGCGTGTCGGCCGGGCCGTCGCCCGCCTGCCGCCTGCCGACGGTCAGGAAAGGCAGTATTTCCTCAATGCGGTAGGGGCGGGCCACAAAGGCCACTGCGCCGGCGGACAGTGCTGCGGTGGCCTCATCCACCCCGTCCGGACCCGCACCCACGATGACGGGGACCGGGTGCAGGCGTGCGATCAGCTCGGTGACCTGGGCGGCGCCCACGATCGGGAGCGGGGCGCCCAGGAGGACGGCCGCCGGATGGTGGGCACCGACCTGGAGAAGGGCTTCCGCACCGTCGTGGCAAACGGTCACCGAGACGCCCGCACCTTCGAAGCGGGCCATGACCCGGGCGGCGAGCTCGGTGTCGGGCTCGGCCAGGAGCAGACCCGGCCGTGAGCTGTCGTCCTGGCCACCTGTGCGGCGCTGCGGGACGACTACTGGTGGCTGTGGTGCTTCGGGTGTCACCCGTGGTTCTCCTTCACGGTGGCGGGTCGCAAAGGTCGGCCTGGCTGCGGCGGACTGCCGGCTGGTGGACTCAGCCGAAGCGACCGGAGATGTAGTCCTCGGTGCGCTGGTCGGAGGGGTTGGAGAAGAGACGGGCGGTCTCGTCGTACTCGACGAGTCGGCCGTGGCGGACGTCCTTGTCGTCGACGTCCGCCGTGAAGAAAGCTGTTCGGTGCGAAACGCGCGCCGCCTGCTGCATGTTGTGTGTGACGACGATGATCGTGAACTCCTCGGCGAGATGCTCCATGAGGTCCTCGATCTTGGCCGTGGCGATCGGGTCCAGGGCCGAGCATGGTTCGTCCATGAGGATCACCTCTGGCTTCACGGCGATCGTGCGCGCGATGCACAGCCGCTGCTGCTGACCGCCGGAGAGCGCGAGCGCGGAGGTCTTGAGTTTGCCCTTGACCTCGTCCCACAGTGCCGCATGGGTGAGCGTCTCCTCGACAAGGTCGTCCAGGTTGCCCTTGAAGCCGCCGACACGGGGCCCGTACGCGATGTTGTCGTAGATCGACTTGGGGAACGGGTTCGGCTTCTGAAAGACCATGCCGATACGACGCCGGACCTCGATCGGATCCACCTCACGGCCGTACAGATCCTCGTTGTGGTATCGGACCTTGCCTGCCACGCGCGCGCCAGGGACCAGATCGTTCATGCGGTTGAAGCAGCGCAGGACGGTGGACTTGCCACAGCCGGATGGGCCGATCATCGCCGTGATCTGACGGTGGCCGACATTCATGTTCACGTCGCGTACGGCTTCGTGGTCGCCGTAGAAAACCGACAGGCTGCCGACCTCGAAGACCGGGCTGGTCAGCGACGGGGCCTCACGGAAGGCGACCTGGGGGGTCCGGGTGCCGCCGGTGGCATCGGAGGGAGGGGTCATGGCGGTCTCCTGCGGAGAGTCTGCGGACGGTTCGAGGCGACCGGTCTCGGAAGTCGTGGAGGTCATGGCGGTCACCAGGTACGGGAATAGCGGTTACGGAGCCAGATGGCGAGGGAGTTCATCGCCAGCAGGATCACCAGGAGGATGACGATCGCGGCGGATGCGAGCGAGACGAACTCGGCCCTGGACTGGCTGATCCAGTTGAAGATCTGGATCGGCAGAACCGTGAACTGGCTCTGCACACCGGTGGGGTTGAACGAGATGTACGTCAGGCCACCGAGCAGCAGGAGCGGGGCAGCCTCACCGATCGCGCGCGACAGGGCCAGGATCGAACCGGTCGCCATGCCGGGCACGGCCGCCGGAAGGACCTGCCGCCAGATGGTCTGCCACTGAGTCGCGCCCAGTGCCAGAGAAGCCTGCCGGATGGACTGCGGTACCGCGCGGATCGCCTCGCGGGAGGAGATAATCACGACGGGCAGGACCAGCAGCGACAGTGTCAGCGAGGCCGTCAGGACGGTCTGGCCGAAGCCCAGGCCCCGGGAGATGACACCCAGGCCGAGGATGCCGTAGACGATCGAGGGCACGGCGGCCAGGTTCTGGATGTTGATCTCGATCGCCCGGTTCCACCACCGGTTCGGATCGGCGTACTCCTCCAGGTAGATCGCGGTGAGGATGCCCGTCGGCAGGCAGTACACCGCGGTGAAGGCGATGACCCAGAGCGTGCCCATGATGGCCGACTGGGCTCCGCCGTTCTCCGGCGTGATGACGTCCGGGAAGTTTGACCACAGCCGCGGGTCCAGACGGGGCCAGCCCTCTGCGAGCACGTACCCGAGGAGCGAGACGAGGAAGACGACGGCGATGGCGAGCGAGGCCCACAGGCTCAGTTGGAAGATGCGTTCGCGCAGCGGTGTGCCGCGCCCCTTGAGCCGGGGCGCCTGAGGCGCGTCCGGGACCGCCGTGTCACGGTCGATGACGTCGGTCATTCGTACACCTCGCGGTACTTGCGCACCAGACGGATGCTGAGCAGGTTCATCAGCAGGGTCAGTACGAACAGCAGGGAGCCCACCGCGAAGATCGTCTGGTAGCCGGTCGAGCCCGTGGGCAGGTCGCCGATGCCCGCCGCTGCGATGAACGCGGTCATCGTCTGCATGCCCTCAAGGGGGTTGAAGGACAGGTTCGGCTGACCGCCCGCGGCGATGGCGACGATCATCGTCTCGCCCAGCGCCCGCGAGATGCCGAGCACGACGGCGGCGACGATGCCGGACAGCGCGGCGGGGAACACCACGCGGGTCGAGACCTGCATGCGGGAGGAGCCCAGGGCGAACGCGCCGTCGCGCAGGGCGCGGGGCACGGCGCTCATGGAGTCCTCTGCCAGCGAGGCGATCGTGGGGATGATCATGATGCCCATGACGAAGCCGGCAGCGAGCGCGTTGAAGATCTGCGGTCCGTCGCCGGCCGGCCAGATCTCCTGGAGCAGCGGGGTGATGGCCTTCAGCGCGAAGAAGCCGTAGACGACGGTGGGGATGCCCGCGAGCACCTCCAGCATCGGTTTGAAGACGGTCCGTACGCGACGGTTCGCGTACTCGCTCAGATACACCGCCGCACCGAGGCCAAGGGGTACGGCTACTAGCAGCGCGATGAGGGTGACCATCAGGGTGCCGCCGATGAGCGGCAGGACGCCGAAGTGCGGCGGCTTGAAGAGGGGCGCCCAGTTGGTGCCGGTGAGGAACTCGCCGATGCTCACCTTGCCGAAGAACTCGGCAGCCGGCGGAATCAGGGCGATGACGATGCCGATCGTGGTCAGCACCGAGACCAGCGAGGCGGCCACCAGGAGGACTTTGATGACCTTCTCGCCGTACCGCGGCTGGGACCGCTTCAGGAAGCCAGGGCTTCCCGAAGCGGCCTGCCGTCCGGTGAGGGAGGAACTCATGAGTTGTGCGCGGCCTTCAGCTGCTCAAGCGCCTTCTTCAGTTCCTCATCCTGCGTCGGGTTCAGCGGCACGAACTGGGCCTTCTCGGCGATCTCGGCGCTGTTCTCGACGTAGTACTCGACGAACGCCTCGACCTCCTTCTTCTCCAGCGACGAAGCCTTCGGGTAGATGAACAGCGGCCGGGCCAGCGGCTTGTAACTGGAGTCCTGGACGGTGGTCTGTGTGGGCTCGACACAGCCGCTGCCGCCGTCGATCTTCAGGACCTTCAGCTTGTCCTTGTTCTCCTTGTAGTAGGAGAGCCCGAAGTAGCCCATTCCGCCCTTGGAGCCCGATACACCCTGAACGGTGACGTTGTCGTCCTCGCTCGGGTTGTAGTCGGTGCGCGAGGCGCCTTCCTCACCATTGATCGCATCGGTGAAGTAGTCGAAAGTACCCGAGTCGGTGCCCGCTCCGAACAGTTCGAGCTTGACGTCCGGGAACTTCGGGTCGATCTGGTTCCAGTTGTTCACCTTGGAGCCGGGCTCCCAGACCTTCTTCAGCTGCTCGACGGTCAGGCACTCCGCGAAGTCGTTGTCCTTGCTCACCACGACGGACAGACCGTCGTTGGCGACCGTGAACTCCTCGAACTTGATGCCCTTCTTCTCGCAGGCCGCCTTCTCCTCGTCCTTGATCGGACGTGACGCATTGGATATGTCGGTCTCGCCCGCACAGAACTTCTCGAAGCCACCGCCGGTGCCGGACGTACCGACCGTGACCTTGACGCCCGAGTTCTTGTCCTGGAAGAGCTGCGCCGCAGCGGTGGACAGCGGAGCCACAGTGCTGGAACCGTCGACCTTCACCGTCCCGGCCAACTTGTCGCCGTCCCCACCGCTGGAGCCCGCCTCGGCACCGCCGCACGCACTTGCGGCCAGCAGGGCAGCAGCCGTCAGGGCCAACGGAGCCTTGGCCCGGCGCAACGAAGTGGAAATGTTCACGACTCTCGACCCTCGTGTCTGCCGGATCATCCGGCGGTCTGGATCCGGTGCGCAGCGCGCCCAGTTCGGAGACTTAGATCGAAGGCCGTCCACGCGAGATCCCGGTGTACGGGCACCCCCTCCGGGATGAACGCTAGCCGCCCATCTACATAGATGGATCATGAAGAGAACCCACGGGCCACGCCATCTCGCGACTTTCAACGAGTTCCTGGCACGACCCGATAGTCGCGGCCGGATCGTCGTCCAGGCCGGCCCGAATACGCTCCAAGCGACACGGGAGTCAGCTGGCCGGGAGCCGTTTCCCTGCTGCTTCTCGGCCACGGCATCATTCTGGAACGGGCACACCGAGGGGCCGGAGGCGCTGGCCCCTGATGCCTAGTACTGCAACCGCATCTGGGGTGTGTGGCCTCGGCGTTGGTAGTGACACGCCGGTTCAGCGGCCGCCTCCCGCCGCGAGGGGGAGCGGGCCGGCCGCGGAATCCGTTGTCGGGTGCCGTATGTGATTCTTCGTCACCTTTGGTACCTGCTCGATTCTTTGACCCGAAACGATCTTCCAGCTTGCTGCATCCGGTCGGCAGGCGGACCGCGGCCGCCCGTGTCATGACCATGGGGCATGAGGAGAGAGCTGCTTCCCATGGCAAGCAGCTGAGCTCCCTGGCGCTGGTAGGACCGGAAGCTGCGGATCGGTGTGTAGCCGACGAGGGGGTAGACGGCGATAGCCTCGGGCTGGTGGATTGCGGTTTCCAGGCGTCCAGCTTCAGCAGCCGTTGCTGTCCGGACGGCTCACCGGAACCCGCTGGCTTCTTCGTAGGCCCGGATGCGGCCCTTTCCGGCTGCCTTGGCTCTGTACATAGCGAGGTCGGCGTTACGCATCAACTCGTCCGCGTTGGTGTCCCCCACTGCGACGGCCATGCCGATCGAGGCGGCGACCGTGACCTGGCTTCCGCCGACGCCGTAGGGCTGGGACAAGGTGAGCAGGAGCCGCTCGGCGACCTCCCGTGCGCGCCCCTCGCATCCGGCTCCTCCCGTCAGCAGCGCGGCGAACTCGTCCCCACCGAGCCGGGCAACGGTGTCCCCCGCCCGCACCCCGCCGCGCAGCCGTCCCGCTGCCTGCACCAGCAGCTCATCGCCTGCCGCATGCCCTGCCGAGTCGTTGACCGCTTTGAAACCGTCCAGGTCCATGAAGAGCACCGCCGGCGGGTCGGTTGCAGCTGAACGCATCCTCAGTGCATGGCGGACCCGGTCGCTGAACAGAGCACGGTTGGGCAACCCGGTCAGCGCATCGTGGAAGGCAAGGTGTTCCAGCCTGGCCTGCTGCGCCGCCCGCTCGCTCACATCCCGGCTGCTGAGAACGGCTCCCTCACAATGGCAGCTGACTGCGGACTCGATGTGCCGCCACTGTCCGTCCGCCGCCAGCAGGCGGTAAGAGACATGCTCCACAGCACGTTCCACGGGCGTGCTGGGGACCTGCGGCCTCCCAATGATGCGGATCAACGGCATCCGGTCGTCGGGGTGGACGAGAAGGGGGAGCGAGGAGCCCAGCAGATCCTCGGGCGGGTATCCCAGGACCAGGTGCACGGCCGGACTGATGTAGCGCAGGACACCGTCCGGCCCGGCGATCATGATGATGTCACTCGAGCCCTGTACCAGTAACCGGAAGTAGCTCTCACGGGCGGCGATCTCTCCGTTCAGGCGCTGGTTGTCCGCCTGTACGGCGGCCTGGCGAACGCCCAGAGCGACGAACACGGAGCCACTGACGGCGAGCGTGGCGATATCCAGACGCTGCCAGGTCAGCGCCTGGATGGTCACGCCTGCCACGCAGACGACGAGCGGGATGAGCGCCGCGACCGTCTCTCGCACACTTGGTTCGCTGCGGCCCTCTCGCAGAAGGCTGCCGCCTCCGCGCATCCACGGTGCCGCAGCGACGATGAGCAGGCCCACGGTGCGGCATTCCAAAGCCCCAGAACATGTCCACCACACACCTGGCCCGGCCGACCACAGGTACAGCATGTCGCCGGTCAGTACGATCGCGAGCCCGGCCGCGGCGACAGTAACCGTGGCGCGCTCCTCCCGGCGCACGGCGAACCACAGGCCCGCGAGCAGACCCAGCACCAGGATCTGAACGACCGTAGAGCCGGCCACCGACACTCCTGCCGTCAGGCGGTCGCCCGCTTCGGCCCGCCGCAGTACGACCGTCCAGCCCAGCGTGAAGAGGGATCCGGCGATCATCCACCCGTCCAGCAGGCCCCGCAGCCGCATCGGCCCCCCGCCGTCGGCCGCGATCGCCAGCCCGGCCACTGCCATGCCCGGCGCGATCGCCAGCCCTGCCACGACCAGTAGGACGGACAGCGCATGCGTGCCACCGCCCGCCGACCCCGCCGTCATCCCGGACAGATCTGCGGCCAGCTCGCGCACCCCGTCGCCGACCGCCGAGGCACCCAGCAACACAAGGCGAAGCCTCACCCGCCCCGAGGCCAGCCGAGCACGCGTGAACAGGGACAACGCCAGCACCCCCTGGGCGGCAAGCGCGCTCACAGGCACTCTCAGCGTTGCATCCGTCGGCCATCCCGCAAGCCCACCAACCGCGCAGCCGGCCAGCGCCACTGATGCAACGCCCACTACGTACAGCAGCCAACCATGGCCCGTCCATGCTGAACTCCCCTGAGCACGACTGCCCCGACCCCGCAACCCCAGTCACCTCACCGGCCCGTCGGCCCGAAGGCCGGTGCACGTCTGTGAACGATCCCAGCATGCCTGTCGCACTTGTCCGATATCCCTAACGGCTGGTTCCGTTCACCTGAACCGGTGAGTACCGCATCAGATTCGGCAGGGCATTCAAGGGCATAAGGGGCAGCCGCTGGAGCCCGTCTCTTTAGCGGCTCTGTCCAATTTCGGTGGTGACGGAATGTGGGGTCGGCTTCGTTGACATCACATGCGGGATGCCGACGAGCTTTTGGACGTGGCGTTTTCGGGGTTGCCTCCCTATCCTGGCCAGCCAAGTCAAGGCTGTGGTCAGGGAGTTGGTGGGCCGATCGCCTTGTCATCTGTTGTCGGTTCTGGCCGTGTGCCTGTCGCGTCACACTGCCCTGCGCCCCTCGCCCTGCCGCGCGTCCGTTGACCAGTCCAAGAGACGGGGATGTAGAGCTCGCGGTCGATCAACGCCCGCCCCCTGGCGGAGGCGTAGGCCAGGAATGTTCCGATCTGGCTGTTCTCCGTGCGGCCAGCTGTGCCGGTGTACTGCCGCTGGACGCCGTCGGGACGCAACTGCCCGACCTGCTCCGACAGCGTCCACCCGTTCTTCTTCTCAAGCGGCGCGAGCAACCCGTTCAGGTAGTCCGACGCCCGCTCCCGGGGCTCCGACCGGCCGAAACGGTGGGCGAACCGGGCATGGAACCGGCTATCCCCTCGGACCACGACTCGACCTGCTCAACCGTCAACGATTCATCGCACAGTCACCACAACGAGCCAATCCAGCACCTGTCACGGCAGCTGCGGTTGCAGTACTAGTCCTTAAGCACGCCCCGCCCGGCCTCTGTTCGGCGACCGCGGCGCCACGGTCCGCCGACCGACGTGGAGAAGCTCACCCGGGCGGCTCGCGCCCATACGGACAGGGTCAGCGAAGCGTCGCGTACACGATGAGGTTGTCGACGGGGTGGCCGTCGGCGTCGAACGCTCCGTCGCACGTGACCAGACGGAGCACGCGCTCACCGGTCGCCCCGTACACCTTCTCCGTGGGGAAAGCGTTCTTGTCCACGGTCTCTGTGCCGGTGACCGCGAAATGGGACTCGCCGCCCGCCCCGTCGGACACCACGATCTCCGCGCCTTCGGCGATCGAGCGGAGGTCGTGGAAGACGGCCTTGCCGAAGCGGGTGTCGTTGTGACCGATGAGCACGGCAGCACCCTGTTCACCGGGAACGGCCCCGCCCGCGTACCAGCCCGCCGTCATGCCCTCCTCGGCCGGCGGAACCTCGACCGTGCCGTCCTCGTTGAGTCCCAGCCGCAGCAGCGCGCTGTCGATGCCGAGCGACGGTACCGTCAGCCGGATCGGCGCAGGCGCCTTGGGCGCTTCCGGGGACCGGGGTGCGTGTGAGGCCGTCCGGGCGGATGCCTCGGGGACGTCCGCCGTTCCGCACCCCGTGACGGGGGCGAGCAGCAGGCCGACTGCCGTGGCGGACGCGACTGCCCGCCAGAACGAGTTCGGTATGAGGGGCATGTGCACTCCGGTGCAGTGGTGAGCGAGGGAAAAGGGGTGGCGCCGCCCCCCACGGGGAGCGGCGCCACTGTGCGGGATCAGCCGTTGCGCTGAGCGGCGGACCGGCTACGCAGCACGAGGGCACAGGCACCCGCGAGCAGCACCGCGCCCGCGGCCGAGCCGTACAGCGTGGTGTCGTGGGCGCCTTGGACGGGACGCTCCCCCGCGTCGACGCCGCCCCGCGGCATCGTGCCCGGCTCCGCCAGTGCGGGAGTCGGCGTCGGGGAGGGGTCGGTGCCCTCGGAAGTGGGGCTGGGGGTGGCGACGCTCGCCGAGGGCACCGGCGTGGGAGTGCCGTCGGCGACGGCCGCGGCGGTCGGGAGGAGGACCGCGCCGGCGGCGACGGCGGTGAGGACCGCGGTGCGCAGGGTCGTTCGAAGGGACATGAAGAACTCCGATTCCAGCTCGGCATGGGTGGTGCCCGCGCTCGGATGCGCGTCGGGCGGCGCCGGCTCGTCCCAGACTGGAGTGAAGTTGTGAGGAAGCTGTCAGACCGCCGTTTCCATCGGATCAGGGCCGGCCGACGGAAGCCGCAGGGTGAATACCGACCCCTGGCCCACCGTGCTTGCCACGCCGGTCGTCCCTCCGTGCGCCTCCGCCAGTTTGCGGACAATGGCCAGCCCGAGACCGCTGCCCCCGGTCCGGCGGCTGCGTGACTTCTCGGCACGCCAGAACCGGTCGAAGACGTACGGCAGGTCCTCGGGTTCGATGCCGCTGCCGGTGTCAGCGACCTCCACCACCACCGTTTCGTCTGCAGCCCCATCGCCCGCGTCCCCGGGCGCCGTCACATACGCGCGCAGCGTCACTTGCCCTCCGGGCGGGGTGTGGCGTACGGCGTTGGACACCAGGTTGCCTACCGCCTGGCGCAGCCTGACCGGGTCGGCGTCGAGCGCGGGGACCGGCTCGCGCCCCGCCGTGAGGGCCACGGTGAGGCCGACCCCGGCGGCCTCGGCCCCTGCCTGGTGGGCCGACGCGACCTGGGCGAGCAGCTCTTCGATCCGCACCGGCTCGGGGTGCAGTCGCAGGGCACCGGCATCGGCCGCCGACAGGTCCTGGAGGTCGTCGATGATGTGCTGCAACTGGACCGCCTCCTCCAGGAGCGAGGAGACGAACGTCGCGTCCGCCTCGGCGATGCCGTCCTGTGCCCCCTCCAGCCACCCCCGTATGTTGCTCAGCGGGGTGCGCAGTTCGTGCGCGACATCGCTGACCATCACCTTGCGCTGTTCCTCCAGTCGGGCACGGTGTGCCGACATGTCGTTGAAAGCGGCGGCCAGCCGGCCGATCTCGTTGTCACCCGCGACCACCACCTGCGACGGGTCCTCGCCGTCCCGCATGCGCTGAGCCGCTCCCGTGAGCGCGTGCAGCGGCCGTACGAGACGGACTCCGGCGAGGACCGAGGCGCCCACGGTGAGCGCGAGGACCAGCGCCGCGGCGCCGATGATCTTCACTGTGTTCGCCGCGGACAGTTCGAAGCCGGGGACGGCACCTCCGCCCGGGTCGGTGATGAACAGCAGCGCGGGTGAGGCGACGTATGAACTGAGCTGCTCCTGACGGGCGATGCCGACGCACGAGGCGATGTCGCGGTCGTTCTCGCTGTCCAGGGGCGAGGGGGTGGCGTACGGCGTCGGCGTGGGAGACCCGGGAACGCTGACGCCCGGCACAGGTGTCGGCCCTTCGGCGACGGCCGTGGGAAGGGGCTCCGCGGAGCTGTTCCACGAGAGGTCGAGGTCCAGCCGTACGCCTTCGCGGCCCTGCCGCTCCAGACAAGCGTCGACGAGCTCGTTCAGTGTGCTCAGCGCCCTCTTCTCGGTCCCGGTGGGGCTGTCCAGCGCGTCCGTCGGGCACCGACTGCTCCGCAGACGGTCAGGATCGTTGCCGACGACCTGGATGCGGGGGCGCCCGCTCGGGGCCTCGACGACGTCCGAGGCGATCCCTGACCGGCTGAGGCACTGCACGGCGGCCTCGGCGGTACGCCTCAACGACGTGCGTTCGGCCTGGGGCAGTCTGAACGGGCCTACGGCCCGCGGGTCGATCCGGTCGTCGGCGGAGCGCTGCTCCCCGTCCGCACCGGGTGAGCCGACCGTCACGGACACCGAACCGGACCCCCTGCCTGCCCCGTTCGCACTCCCGTCTCCTGATCCGTTCACGCTCCCGTTCGCGGTTCCGGACGACACGGCTGTCACGGACAGCGGATCCACGACGGCGGACGCCTGGGCCGGAAGAGCCGGTGGGGGCGGAGAGGAACCGGCGGAGTCGGCGACGGTCTCCCGGCTCCGCGTCGTCAGTGTGATCCGCCGATCGGCCGACTCGGCCAGCTCGTCCACGGTGGCTTCTACCCCGTCCCAGGTGGGGTGTTCGGCCGCGTAGGCGAGCAGGGCGTCGAGGATCCGGGTGTCGGCGGCCAGGTTGCGGCCCTGCTCCTGTTCGATCGCACCGGACGTGGTCTGGACGGCCAGCCATGCGGTTGCGGCGACGGAACACGCCGCCACGAGCACCGACACGGCCAGCAGCCGGCCGAGCAGGCTCTTGCGCAGCGGCAGACGCAGCCGCTGCCCTCCGCGCTCAGCGCGCCGAAGCACGCGCGGCCCTCTTCAGCGGATCCATGAGTTTGTATCCCACCCCGAAGACGGTGAGCAGCCGGACCGGTCTGCGGGGCGCGCGCTCGAGCTTCTTGCGGAGGTTCATGATGTGCACATCGACCGTACGGCTGCTGATGTACCGGTCGAAGCCGTGCAGTTCGGCGAGCAGTTGCTCGCGGGTGAAGACGCGCTCGGGCTCGGCGGCCATGGCCGCCAGGAGCCGGAACTCACCCGGCGTGCACTCGACTCCCGCGCCGTCCACGGTCACTTCGTGGCGCACGGGATCAACCATGAGTGTTCCCACCCTCAGCACGTCGCCCTCTGCCCGGTCCCCGTCCCGCCGGGTCCGCCGCAGGAGCGTGCGCACGCGTGCCATGAGTTCCCGCGGGCTGTAGGGCTTGGTCATGTAGTCGTCCGCCCCCAGGTCGAGCCCGAGCAGCAGGTCGTCCTCCGTGGCCCGTGCGGTCAGCATGAGGACCGCCAGTTCGCGTTGCTCTGCCCGGAGTACGCGGAGCACGTCCAGTCCGTCGGCGCGGGGCATCATGACGTCGAGAACGAGCAGGTCGGGCGCCCCCTGCCGGGCCTGTTCCAGTGCGGAGAGTCCGTCGGACACCACCGTGACCGCATGCCCTTCGTGTTCGAGGTAGCGGCGTACCAGCTCGGCCTGTTTCGCGTCGTCTTCGGCGACTATCACGTTTGCGCACACAGGGGTGATCGTAGAGGAGCCCGTACCGCGGCCTTCCGCCGAGCCACCACGCGTGAGGCCGGTGAGCCGGAGCCCTCCGGTGGGGCAGCCGGCTCGGCGCCGGGCTGCCCCACCGGTAACCTGCCTCAGGCGGCCCGGCCCGCAGGTGTCCCTTCCCCGCCGGGGACCAACCGGGCCAGCTCCTCACTCACGACGCGCGCATCCTCATTCCGCCCCAGAGTGAGCAGTTCCTCCCTGCATGCCTCCAGCACCTCCCCCAGCAGTGCCGCCCGCTTCGGCTCGGCCTCGTCCATCCGCCGGGCCGCGGCAGCAGCCTCGGTCAGGACGGGCAAGCGGGTCGCCGGGTTCCGGGGCTCCGACGTGCCGAACTTCACAAGCGCGCGGGCCAGGCGCGGCAGATGCACCACCGGACTCACCCCGGCGAGCACTCGATAGGCGTCGATCTCCTCGTGGATGTTGATCGTGCCGGATCCGAGCAACAGGGTGCGTGCTCTCAGTACGGCGTCGTGATCGACGTTCTCGCAGTGATTCATGACGGCGATTCTGGGAGATACCGCCGAGCCCCAACAAGGCTTCGCGAGCGTGCTGTTCGTCCTACGAAAATGCCGTCTGACCTGTCATGATGGGTGTGTCATCGCTCCTCGAGGACCGGTACGGAGGCCAGGCGCCGGTGACTCGGAGGGGTTTCACACCTCGGCGGAGCGCGCCTCGAGGGCCTGTTCCTGCAGAGAGGCCGTTCCTCTCACGTCGGAGACCGTGACCACGTCCGGAAAGCGCGAGGACCCGCCCCCGACGAGGGGCGGGTCCTGTGTGGGGCCGGGGGCCGGCTCAGCGCGTCACTTCAGTGCGGGCGGTGCCGCCTCCGCCGAGGTGCCCCAACGGGAGGGCGTGGTACCGACCTCGAAGGAGATGTCGCGTGTGCCGCGGATGTCCTCGGTGGTGACGTAGGTCTTCCCGTATGCGGCGCCGTCGGTCCGCGCGGACTGGATGTACCGCGCCGAGTCCGACGTACCGGGAGCCTTCACGGTCAGCCGGCCCTTGGGGTAGTAACGCCGGTCGAGGGTGAGGTCGACCCGCTCGAAGACGGGCGTGGACAGGCCCCACGTGTCCGTGCCCGGCTGGACCGGGAAGATCCCGATCGACGACAGGACGTTCCAGGCGGACATGGTGCCAAGGTCGTCGTTGCCGGTCATGCCGGTGGGGGTGTCCGTGAAGAGCGTGAGCGCGGCGTGCACCACGTCGGTCGTCTTCCACGGCTGACCGGTGGAGAGGTAGGTGTACGGAGCGATCAGGTCGGGCTCGTTCTGCGGGTTGTACTTGTCCGCGTTGTAGTAGGCGTACGGCCCGTTCACCCAGACCTCACGGGCGGTCTTGGCCGGGTCCTTGAGCAGCTGCTCGTAAGCGAAGAACGAATCGAGGCGCGCGTTCGCAGAGCCGGTTCCGCCGATCAGGGAGACCATGCCGGGCAGGTCCTGCGGGACGAGCCACTGGTACTGCCAGGACGTGCCCTCGTGGAAGCCCTCGCTCTGGGCGGGGTCCACGGGGCCGGTGAACGCGCCGGACGCGTCCCGGGCACGGAAGAAGCCGGTCGAACTGTCGAAGATCTTCCGGTAGTTCTGGGCGCGCGCCGCGTACCGGGCGGCGGCGTCCTCGTGCCCCAGCTCCTTCGCCATCTGTCCGAGCATCGCGTCGGACAGCGCGTACTCAAGGGTGGCGGATGCGCCGTGGTCGTAGTCGGAGTCACCCGGCTTCACATGGGCCCGGCCCTTGATGTAGGGCACGAAGCCGTCGGCGAGGTACTCCTTGTTCGCCTCACGTCCCACGGGTGCGGAGTCGGCCGGGGGTACGCCGTCGGCGTTCTTCTTCAGAGCCTGGTACGCCTGCTCCTCATACCCCTTGAGCAGACCCTGCTGGTAGGCATTGGTGAGGAACGGCGTGACCGGGTCACCAGTCATGATGTTCGTCTCGACCGTGCCGTAGCCCCACTTGGGGAGCCAGCCGCTGTCCTCGTCGATCTTGAGGACGGAGATCGCCATGTCACGGGACTCACTGGGTGCCAGCAGCGACAGCAGCTGGGCCTGGGTGCGATAGGTGTCCCAGAGCGACCAGTTCTGGTAGTAGGTGAAACCCTCGGCCCGGTGGATCTTCTGGTCCCAGCCGGTGTAGCGGCCGTCGACGTCGCTGCCGATGTTGGGCGCGAGGAACGAGCGGTAGAGGGACGAGTAGAAGGTCCGGCGGAGGGTCTCGCTGCCGCCCTTCGCCTGGACGTCGTCGAGGCGGTCCTCCCACGCCGCCTGCGCGGCGCGCGCCACACAGTCGTACGAACGACCGCCCTCGGCACGGAGGTTGAGGGCAGCACCCCTGGCATCCACGTACGAGATCGCGGTGGTCGCCTCGACGGTACGGTCCTTCGAGGTGTCGAAGCGCACGAAGGCGCCGTTGCGCTCACCGCCGGCGGACGAGACCGTCGAGCCCTCGGCGACCGTGTCACCCTTCCACGTACCGGACGTGGTGAAGGGCCGGTCGAAGCGGGTGATCGTGTACACCGTGTACGGCTTGGTGTCCTGGCAGAAGCCGCTGCCGGTGATGGCCGTGCGCACGGTGCGGTCGTCGAGGATCTCGACCTCGGTGTTCAGCGTCCTGTGCAGCGACTGGCCCGCATTGATGAGGACGTTGGCCTTGTCGGTGGCGGGAAAGGTATACCGCTGCACGCCGGTGCGCTCGGTGGCACTCAACTCGGCCTTGATGCCGGACTTGAGACCGACCTCGTACGTGCCGGGGCCCGCCTTCTCGTCGTCGTGGCTGAACTCGGCCGCGTACGTGGCGTTGTCCGTCGAGGTGACGTCGCCGGTGGTCGGCAGCACCGGGAGATCACCGCCGAGTCCGCAGCCGACACCGGAGATGTGGACGGTGGAGAAGCCCCTGATGTGGGTCTCCGAGTAGTCGTACCCCGTGTTGTGACCGGTGTCCGGTGAGAGCTGCACCATACCGAATGGCACCGCGGCGCCCGGGTAGGTGTTGCCCTCGTTCTCCGTCCCGATGAACGGGTTGACGAGATCGGTGAGCGGGCTGCGCTCGGCGTGCTTTCCGCCGTCCGCCGCGGCGGGTGCGGCAACGGCGGCGCCGAGCATCGCGGCCGTGGCGGCTGCCGTCCCCGCACCCCGAATCCAATGGGTCCATCTCATGGAAAGAACGCCTCTCGGATTAGACAACGTTGTCATCTCTCACTGCGCGATCATTCTTGGCCGGTATACGTGTACTCGTCAAGAGTCAGGGCGGGACGCAGCCGATCAATCCCTGGGGGCGGGCCCTTGTCCCGCCGACCGCGCTATGCGGGCCGAGACCGGCTCACCCTGCCGGCCGACACTGCACAAATGGGCGGTGAAGCAGAAGACTCCAACTCCTCCCACCGATGCCTCCAGAGCCTCTATGGCCTTTTTCAGTCCCACGGCTCCTGAGGTGCCCCCGTCACAGGTCGCGCCCAGCCAGCCGTAGTCGGCCACATGGGCGCCGACGTAACGTTGCCGACCTGGTCGTAGCCGTACTGAAGGTCCTGGACGGGCCATCGCATACCCGATCACTTCGCGCGCCGCGGCTGCACGGTCACCCGCAGGCCCCGTAAGCACCCCGGGAGTCGGCATGGATCTGCTGTATCTCCACGGCCAGTTCGTCGTCGCACTTCATCTCCTTCGCGAAGAAGGCGAGGGTGAACTCGATGGTCTGCTGCTGTTCACGGTCCCGCTCACGCAACTGCCTCCCCGCTCCGCCGTGGCCGGCGCACCCGCGGGCCCCTCACCCCGGTCGGCTTTCACCCAGCCGCGCAGACCCTCAATGCTGACGCCCGGCTCGCGGACCACGTCGGTCGCCGTCCGCCCGGAGGACAGGGGCCCCGGACTTCGGTCCGGGGCCCCCGCCGTGCACGCTCAGGTAGGGGGGACCGTCCTGGCCTCGTCGATCAGCATGCGCAGCGTCAGGAAGAGGGCGGTTCAGGGTCGCACTCGATCGGATCAGCGCGCCGCTGTCTACCCACCACTCTCCGCACACCCACAGGAATCGGAATCCTGCATTCCGATCTGTCGGGGTGGGCGCCGCCGACCAACGAGGAGACCTGACTCAGCGTCCAGGTCAGATAACCCGCGCTGCGTCCTGAGCGGCGACGATCACCTGCGCAGCCCGTGCCGCTTGGGCCGCTATGCCCGCAATGCTTGACGTAATGAACGGACCGCCCCCGGCGAGGTCTCCCACCACGTGCAGACGCGGGTCAGCCGGTACCAGCCCACCGGCTGGGTGCAGCTCGGCCGCGCCGTCGGCGAGCAGGGCCGTGACCAACTGACCGGCCACCCGAGGGATCGCCCGCGGTGGCGGATTCACGGCGTTGACGACGACGTCAAAAGTGCGTTCGCCGTCGTCGCCGTGCACCCGGAACACCCCGTCCACAACCTCGATCCTGCGGACGCCCGCGGCGACAGTGAGTTGCCCGGAGTCCAACCGCCGCATCATGGTGGCGGCGTTCACGGGGACCATCGGTGAGGCCACGCTCGTCGCCATGCGGAAGTGACGCCCGAGCCGCAGGCGGTCGGGCTCGGGCAGCAGCCGCCACGCGTACGGGCCAACGCTGTGCGCTGTCTCCTGGAGGACCCGGCGGCCAATCCTGGAGTCGTCCACAGCGGCCAGTTGCGCCCGCAAGCGCCCGACCGGATCTTCAGTCGCGGACGCCAGCAGTTCGGCCACCAAGGCTTCGAAGTCCTCTCCCGTCTCCGCCAGTTCGGCGCGCATCAGCCCGATGAGGTCCTCGAGGGTGACGACACCGTGCTGCCGGTGCAGCGCCGCCACCCGCTCGGCGGTCACGTGCTGCGGCCGGTGGCCGACCGGGCGCTGCCAGACGTGGGGCAGCACACCGCTGCGGGACAGCAGCATGATCGGCCCGGTGTGCCCGCGCGCGGCGAGCGACACGACGACGTCGACCGCGGTCAGGCCGCTACCGATGACCGCGATGTTGCTGCCGGGCGGGACCCGGTCGAGTGTGCGTGCCAGCGGGTACGGATCGTCCACGAAACCGGGGGCGCCGGCGAGACCGTAGTGGTCTTGCGGCGTTCCCCCGCCCACGCACAGGGCCACGTGGTCGGCCTCATGCCCATGTCCGTCCTCGGTGCGGAGCGACAAGGTGGCACCGGACCGGGTCACCTCGGTGACGCGGGCGGTGACGATGCGCACCTTCCAGCCGTCTTCGCGCAGGGTGGCCAATGCCGTCTCGGCGGTGTGTGCCAGGTACTCACCGTAGAGCGCGCGCGGAACCACCGGCTGTCCCAGCCGTCCGTCGAGGTGGGCGGTGCCACGCGTGCCCAGCCAGGCCGCGTAGTGCCCGGAGTCCAGGTGGCGGATCGACATGATGGCGGGTGGTGCGTTGACCAGCACCGTGTCCAGGTCGGGGCCGTACGGGCGGCCTCGCCAAAGATGCGGGGACGGCTCGAACACTGTGATGGCCCCGGGGCTGTCGGCGGTGGCCGCCAGCGTGTCCAGCAGGCCGACCGCGGCAGCACCCGCTCCGACGATTGCGATGTCCATGTTCTTCCCTTCACGTTCCGGGCCGCCGCCGAAAGGAGCCGCGGCCCCTTTGAGCCTCGACGCCGCCAGTGCCGAGCCCCATCCCCTGCGAGCGGTGACCGGCCGGGATGCCCCCCCCCACAAACGGGGGGTTGGCGCAGGGCAGTAGGGCGGGCAGGCTGGCCTGCATCCAGACCACGGGAGGGATCTCCATGTCCGATGCGCGCCGCCACGCCGAGGTGCTGTCAGGTCACGCCAAGGTGCTGTCGGGTGCGGAGCGGGCCACCGACACACGCGAATTCTTCAGCCGGACGTCCGCCGAGCTGCGACGGCTCATGCCGTTCGACTCGGCCGTATGGGCGGCCACCGACCCGGAGACCGGTCTCATCACCGCGCCGATGCTGGTGGAGAATCTCGGCTCCGGCGAAGGCTGCGCCGAATACTGGGAAAGCGAGCTCCTTGAGGAGAACGTCCTCCCGTTTCGGGACCTTGCCCGCGCCACCGTCCCCGCGGCCGGTCTGCGCGCGGCCACTGGCGACCTGCCCGCGCGCAGCGCGCGCTTCCGCCGACTGCTCGGAAGCCAGGGCGTGGACGACGAGCTACGGGCCGTGCTGCGGGTCGGCTACCGGCCATGGGCCGTGGTGAGCCTGTTCCGTATGCGCGGTGGCGCCCCGTTCGGCCCGGCCGAGACCACGCTGCTCGCCGGTCTGTCCGGTCCGCTGGCCTCGCGGCTGCGCCGGTTCGCCCGCCCGTCCGCGTCCGCCGGCGGAACCGACGCACCCGCGCCCGGACTGGTGCTCTTCGATCCCTCCGGCGAGCCGACGTCGATCAACGAGGAGGCGCGACAGCATCTCTCGCAGCTCCCTGAAGGCCCCTCCATCCCCTCGCAGTTGGGCCTGAGGCTGCCGATCTGGGTGGTCGCCACCGCGCTGCAGGCCCAGGCGATCGCCCGGGGCCGCGACCGGGCAGACCGCGCGAGGGTGCGCATCCGAACCGTTGGCGGCCGCTGGTTGACCTGCCACGCCTCCTGTCTCAGCGGCCCCGCTGGGCGACCCGGTCCCGTGGCGCTCGTCATCGAGCCGGCGGCCGCCGCCGACCGGGCGGTCCTCATCGCCGAGGCGTACGGCCTCACCCCGCGCGAGCTGGAGATCACCCAACTCATCACGCGCGGGCTGCCCACCACCGAGATCGCCGCGACGCTGTTCATCTCCCCGCACACCGTGCGCGACCATGTCAAGACCGTCTTCGGCAAGACGGAGGTCTCCAGCCGAGGCGAACTCGTTGCGCGGCTGTTCGCCGAGCACTACCGGCCTGCGGTCCCGAAGACAGCCCCGGTTCCCCAAGCAAGTGGACCGCGCCGACGCAGACCAGATGTCCGAGCTTCGTAAGTGGTCAACTCTCGCAACGGGAGGCGTGACGGGCGGTCGAGGAGGCGATGAGCATGAGCCTCACGGCGACGAAGGGCTCCGGCCTCCGCCGCGAACACAGCGGCAGCGATCCAGGCAGGTGCGGCCCCACGGCCGCGTAGTCGACCGGGGCCTGGCGGGCGACGGCCCCCCAGGAGGATGATCGAGGTCAGCAACACACCGACGAACACGCCCAGTACGACCGCGGGATTCCCGATGGCCACGGGCCCGCGGGCGCGAACAGCCACCACACAGCGGTGACGACAAGTCAGAGCAACAGTCCGGTGAGGCCGAACTCGCAGGCCACGCATCGCAGGACGCGGACATCCCGGCCGGTGCTTCTGATGTCGGCGGTGCACGGATTCGCGGACGAATCGATGGTCTGCATGAAGATGTCCCCGATGTGCATTGCGTGCGCCGATGGGACCGTAGGGCGCGAAGCCCGGCAGCGCAAGGGGTCACCGACGGCAGGCTGGGGGCACCGGCGGTATACGGCACCGACGGTATACGGCGCCGACGAGCCCAGCCGATTCAGCCGATGCAGAGAATGAGGACGCACACCTGCTTCGGCGGTGCCGACTCGACCGGTGGTGTTGCGGGCGGCGGGTTCACAGCCGAAGTGCCCTCGTCGGGACGTTCGGTGGAGGCGGGCGCGGTCGTCTCGGGTGCCGACGCCGGAGCGTCGGAGTCGTCGACGTACGTCTCCTCGGCCGGCTCGGGCGCGGAGTGCGGCGCCACGCGCGGGGGCGAGGAGGGCTGGGCCGTGGCGGCGGACTGCGGCTGCCGGTTCGCCGTCCCGGAGGGAGGCGTGGCGTCGGCGGTGTCCTGTGGCCGGGATTCTGCCGTGGACGTGCGCGTGCCGGGATGCCGAGGAACCGCGGTGTCCAGCTGCTCCGACGACGAGTCGGCCGTGGCCGTCCGCGGCGTAACCGCGGTCAACCGCTCCGGTGGTGCGCCCGCATGCGTCTGGCTGGTGGAAGGCCTGGTGGTCGGCATCGCGGCAATGGTCAGGCCGCCACCGACCAGGGCAACGGCCGTTGCGGCCAAGGCCCGGCGCCGGTTCTTCTTCCAGCGTGCCAGCTGCCGCCGCCGAGCCGCCCGGCCCTGCATGACGGGGTCGGCGCCTTCGGGAACGCCCCTGGACGTACTGCTGCTCGGCGCGGCATCGAAGCGACGGATGTCGGCGTCGGATCCCGGAACGGGGACCTCCTCCGCGCGCCATGTCTCCTGCGTCGCTGCCATCGTGGCGACCTCGCCGTGGAGGCGTTGGGCAGGCGGGGCTATGTCCGGAGCGTATGCGCCGCACCCCGGACACACGAAAACCCCATTGAGATTCCGGCGGCAAAAGGAGCAGTAGTCCATCTGCGATCTTTCTGTGCTGGCTGCGCCGCCAGGGACGCCGGCGTCGTATTCTTCACGTTCGAACGCGGGATCGAGCGGACAGTAACGCTAACGGCACCCATCGAAGGCCATGCGCAGCCCTTGTGAAGCTGCTGCACAGATCCGCCCGGCGGCGGCATGCCGTATTCCCGGGCCGGGAGTTCACCGACGTCGAATGCGAGACCATCTGCCGGGACATCGCGGGTGCGGGCTGCTGCCGACTGGCTGGAAGCCGCGGTCGACAACGGTGAGTTCACCCTGGACGAGCCGCTGGCACACTTCCTCAAAGACGAGTAGCCGTGCCTCGGACTGCAAAACGTTCGGTGTAGCTCCTGATCAAGGAAGATGCACCGATGACCAGTGACAACGTGACCGAACCCGAGGCTGTCGAGCCGTCTGAGCCTGAGCCGTCGAAGACGGTGGACGGCCAGCTCATCGACGAGTTGGTAGGCCTTGCCCAGGCCGAGGGTCTGCAGCTGACCGGTGAGGTCAGGCTCCTGCAGCCGCTGACGAAGCGGCTGCTGGAGTCCGCTCTTGAGCGGTGAGATCACCGACCACCTCGGCTATGACAAACATGATCCCGCCGGAAAGAACGGCGGCAACTCCCGCAACGGGACTCGGGCCAAGACCGTCCTGACGGACGCCGGACCGGTGGAGACAGTCGTGCCGCGCGACGTGACGGCTCGTTCGAACCGGAGATCGTCCGCAAGCGACAGAAGCGTGCCGGGCCGGTTCGGTCGGCCGCGCGACGGCGGATGCCGTCGGGCCGCCAGCGGGAGCTGGCGGCCGGGATGAAGAACAGCCCGACCTTCCACCCAGGTTCACCACGGTCATCGTGATGTGGTGGCTCTGGGCCGAGGTGGATTCTGCACGTCCGGCTGTCCGGGACATTTTCCGAAGATGCACCTGACCTGCCCGGACACGCCGTCTCTGTCCGGGACAGCCAGCCCTCATTGCTCTGGGCCTTAACCACCAGCACGGTTTGCAGTGTCCCGATCAGCCGAGCGGCCGCTACGTCTGCTTTGTGCTTCAGCGAAGAGGCGAGGGGGCCCCAGCCAGAGGTGCTGCCCGGGACGTCCTGCATCTGACGAAGGGAAAATCTGTGACGATCAAGATCAAGGCTGCGGTGCTGATGAGCAGTGCCGCCCTCATGAGCGCGGTGCTGGTGCCCGCCAACGCGATGGCGAGTGCATCGTCCGTCGATTCGCCGGCCGTATCGACCGTCCATGAGGCCAAGGCAGCGGTCTCGACCACCACATCGACGGGTGGGTACATCAGGGTCAGCCCGTACGGCAGCTCCTCCTCTGTCTCCTGGGCGTACGACGGCGAGAGGCTCACCGTGTACGGGTCGACCCGCAACTCCTACGGCAACAAGTGGTACGACGTAGTGGACAGCGCCGGATACTCCGGGTGGATCTACTGCGGGAATGTGACTGCCAGCTGCTGACCCTGTACGGCCTGTCGGGCCGTCACTCTGGGCATGCTCAGTAGGGAGCCATCCCCGACGACGCCTCTTCCCCACGCAACCCCTGGGGGAGAGGTGTCGTTGTTGCTGGGCCGGGCTGCAGGTACCCCGCAACACGCCCCACGCGACGCGGCAGGTCGTCTGTGCCGGCGCACCGCCGACGCGGACGACGGAGGCCTGCCGCCCTCCTCCTCGGCGATCGTCTCCCCCTACAACACCACGGCGCGCTACGCCCGTCACGGGCACATCATCAGCTGGAAGGGGTTCGCCGCGCATGTCACCGAGCCGTGCTCCTCCGGCAGCGCCAACGTGATCACCGACGTGGCCACCACCTCGGGTTGCGGGTCCGCGCCCTGACTCGACGGCGCCGCACGACCGCGACCCGGCCACCCGGACCACCGCCCGCGTCATGGTCGCGGGGGATCCGGGGAGCGCTCCGGGGCTCCGACGGGCCGGGCGAGCGGCGGCAGCCCAGTCGTCCGGACAGAAGCGGACTGTCCGGACTGGTCAGGGCCTTGTCCGGATGGTGCTCCTAAGGGCCGGGTGCGGCGGAATCCGGCCTTGTCCCTCTGGCTGAAGCAGCAGCAAGATGACCCCATGGGGAACCTGGGGAAGTCATCGCCGTACGAAGCCCGAGACGCCGCCGGTTTCATCGAGTCGATGCAGCAGCTCAAGGAGCGTTCAGGGCTGACATATCGCGAACTGGAGGAGCAGGCCGCCCGGAACGGCGAGGTGCTGGCACGCAGCACGCTGGCCGACATTCTCAGACGTACGAACCTGCCGCGCCCCGATCTGCTGGCCGCATTCGTGCGCGCCTGCGGGGACCCTCAGCGGGTCGACGCCTGGCTGGACGCCAGGGACCGAATCGCCGCACGCCCCGTCGCCGTGCCCGACCCCGCGCCCGGCCTGGGGGCCGACGCCGACCCCCAGGCTGCCAACGTCCCACCGCGGACCGGTGGAGTCACGGGCCCGCGGTCCCGCCGACCCAAGGGACGTACGGTCGCGCTCGTGACCGCGCTCCTGGTCCCGTTGCTCGCCCTGGCAGCCTGGGGCGTCCTGCCCGACGACTCCGCTGATCCGGGAGCTCCCGCCGGTGCGGCCACCGCTTCCCGGACTCCCTCCGACGGCTGGGTGACGATCCGCCCCGCCCGCACGCCTGACCTCTGCCTGACCGACGGACGCGATCGCGACGGTGCCTACGCCAGCGCCGTCGCCGTCCAACTCCCCTGCGTCCAGGCCGCCGTGCCACGCACCTATCTCGAACCGGTCGGCGAGGGCCTGTACCGCATCCAGTGGCACCACCCCGAAATGGGAAAGGGATGCCTGACGGTCATGGGCGAAGACCAGATCAAGGGCATGCTCGAACCCCGTGAGGACTGCAACCAGGGCACCCTGTTCCGCCTGGAACCCACCGCCGCCGACAGCGCCGGGGCCTTTCGGCTTCGCCCGGCCCACAGCGGCCAGTGCGTCGGCATGACCGACGACGACCCCGTCGAAGGAGTCGAGGCGATCCAGGAACCCTGTAGCGGCACGGCCGACCAGCGCTTCCTCGTCCGGAAGGGCTGATCGCCCGCAGCCGGACCGCCGCAGGTTCCTCCGTATCACCGCCGCCGGCCGGCCTGACCGCTGAAGGAGTTCCACGGCCGCCCGGCGGACCTGATGTCCGTGAGGCCAGCGCGGACCAAGCGCTCCTCAGTCCGTCGACCTGCTTCCCGGCGCCGTACCCCCGGGTACCTCTGCCGACCGTTCCGGATGCCTCGACGCTCCGGAGCCGGCAGGGCTCCGTGAACCATCGGCGGGGGACGCCCGGGCGATCAGGCGGATGTGCTCACGCACCCGCTCACTGATCGTCTTCGGGCGTCCCCCGCTCCATTCTGGGTCCAGCACCTGGAACCCCCGCTCGTTGAACGCGTGGATGACATCGCGACGTAGTCCTCACCGACCTGCATCAGCGAGGTGATGTCCTCGACGCTCTGGCCCTGGGCGGACATCAGCACCACGATCGCCCGCCGCAGCCGCACGGGGTCTTTCGCGGTGCGGCTGATCCTCTGCAGCTTCCGGCCCTCGTCCATGCTGACCGGCCGGACGGACACACTCGGTGGCCGTGCCACGACCATTTCCAAGATCAGGTCCCGGAGACAGTCTGCCGACCACCACACAGCCCGTCGATTGCCCGGCCAACGATGCAAGACGCGCCACTAGCTGCGCCGGGCGGACCTTCTGGCGCTGGATGATTGCGCCTGGACGGGTCGCATGTCCGGGCTCTCAAAGGGGGGATCATGTCGGTCCCTCGCCGGTCGACCGTGCCCGTCCCGCCTCCAAGCACCATGTGATCGTCGACCGCCGTGGAACTCCGCTCGCTGTCACGCTCACCGGCGGCAACCGCCACGACGTTACCCAGCTCCTGCCGCTGCTTGATGCGGTCCCGCCGATCCGGGGGCTGCGTGGACGCCCGCGCCGCAAGCCTCGGCGACTGTACGCCGACCGCGGCTACGACTTCGACAAGTACCGCCGCCTGCTGTGGAAGCGCGGCATCAAGCCGATGATCGCCCGACGCGGCATCGCCCACGGTTCCGGGCTGGGCAAGGTTCGCTGGGTGGTCGAACGCGCCTTCGCCTGGCTGCACCAGTTCAAACGGCTCCGCATCCGCTACGAACGACGCGCTGACCTCCATTTGGGTCTGCTCCAGGTGGCCTGCAGCCTCATCTGCCTTCGACGCCTCCGCAAGCCGTCCTGAGGCAATCCGAAGGTCAAGTCAGAACGATCGGGTTGCTGAGAGCGGCCATATGGCCATGCGGATGGCGTACCTCGATCCGGACGAAGGCCGAGTCTTCCGACGTCGTGTGCCACTCGGTGGTGCCCACGCCGGAATCTGGCAGCGATTCGCGGTGGACTTTGCCCCGGTCGGTATGGAAACTGACGGTCGCCGATGGGACACCGCGTATGTGCGCACGCACCATGACGGGTTCCCCGTGGGCTGCCAGTCGTTCGCCAATCCCCGCGTTGTGGCCGGCGGCGACGGCCGTGAGTGACAGATCGACAGCAGCCGATTCGGCGATCCAACTGCGACCCGCACGGATTGCGGCGAGGATGGCCAGCGTGCTCAAACCCTCGGCAAGCACGACGGTGTGCGGGATGCCTATCTGACCCTCAAGGTGGGTGTCGCTGTTGCCCATGGCCGGCTGCCAGCGCCCCGCGTGTATTCCTTCCGCCAGGCCTCGGCCCCACTCGGCGAGGGCGGCCTCGTTGTCGGCGTTCCACGGCCGGTCCGACGTCCACAGCCCGTTCCATACCTCGACCACATCGAGGCCCTGGTAGGGGTACATGAAGCTGCCTGAGGGATAGGGCGCGTGCGGGTGCGCGGCCACGCACAGTCCACCGGATTCGCGGACCTGGTCCAGGCATCGGTCGATGAGTTTGTCCCCCACGCGATAGTCCCAGTCGATCACCTGACCTGGGGCGATGCCGAGAGCGAGCCAGTGCCCGGTCTTGGTGGTCACTTCCTCACCCAGGAGGATCAAGAAGTCATCTGCGGCATGACGCCCCCCAGGCGCTGTGCGCGTCCGCGGAGTTGTGCTCCGTGGTGGCGATGAAGTCGAGGCCCACTGTGCGAGCGTCGGCTGCCAGCTGCTCAGGAGTGAGCTCGCCGTCCGAGTACACGGAGTGGATGTGGCAGTCTCCGCGATACCAGCTGACCCCTCGGCCACGCGCTTGCATAGGCGGGAATCCCGAGTCCGGCATCGCTCTCCTTGTCATAGGACGATCCAACAGCCGAACGAACAAGCGCAGCCGGCACAGTGTTCCCAGCGTCGACTTGGCCGGGCGTGCGCATCGAGCACGCCCGCCTCGGCTTCATTCTGAAGCCATCAGTTAGTGGACGACCGGTGGGCGAAGTGGCTCTCGGGCGGGGGCGCCGGGAACGCAGCGGCGGAGGGCGCGACGGAAAGCGGGACGGAGACAAATGGACGGAGCCTTGGTCTATACCAACGATCGCTGTCCCAGTATCCTCATCCGTGGCCAGTAGCACACTATCCCCCCACCCAGGTTGCGTGCTGGCGCGGGCGACACCCACCTAACTCTGCCCCAAGCAGGCGGGTGACCTCCCCGTTCGCCGCCTCTAGGAGGTCACGGTGAAAGTTCGCACCAGAAGCTCGGCGATCATCGGCGCCATCTGCCTCGTCGCTTCCCTCGCCTTGACCACGGCGTCCGCCGACGAGCCCGCCGCCCCACGTCAGGCAGCGAAGGTCGCGCTCAAGAGAGTGGCCACGGCCCAGAATCCATCGGCCGGCACCGCCGGTCCCGGTGGCACGGTCTGGATAGCCGAACGCGCAGGCACTGTAAGGGTCTTGGGCGACAAAGGACTCGGCGAGCCCGTCCTCGACATATCCGGCGAGACCACCACCGACGGCGAACGTGGCCTGCTGGGCGTCGCGTTCGACAAGAGGTTCGCGCACTTCTACATCTCGTTCACGAACCTCGAAGGCACCAGCACCGTGGACGAGTTCGCCGTGCGGGGCGGCAAGATCCAGCCGAACACCCGGCGCACCGTCCTCACCCAGACGCAGCCCTACTCGAACCACAACGGCGGCGACATCAAGTTCGGCCCCGACGGCTACCTCTACATCGCGTTCGGCGACGGCGGCGCGGGCGGCGATCCGCACGGCAACGGGCAGAACCTCGACACGCTGCTCGGCAAGCTTGTGCGGATCGACCCGAGCGGCGGCAAGCCGTACGCGATCCCGCCGGACAACCCGTTCGTCAACGACCCGAACGCCAGGGACGAGATCTGGGCATACGGGCTGCGCAACCCGTGGCGGTTCTCCTTCGACGCGGGCACGGGCGACCTGCTGATCGGTGACGTCGGCCAGAGCGACTGGGAGGAGATCGACTGGGCCCCGGCCAACAGCAAGGGCGGCGAGAACTACGGCTGGTCTCAGATGGAGGGCACCCATCCCTTCCGGGGCGGCGCTGAGCCCGCGAACCACGTGCCGCCGATCCACGAGTACGACCGCAACGGGCTGGGCTGTTCGGTGATCGGCGGATACGTCTATCGAGGCAAGGCGATCCCGAACCTCAATGGTCAGTACGTGTTCAGCGACTACTGCGACGGCACCGTCCGCGCCCTGCAGATAAAGAACGGCAAGGTGACCGGCGTGAGCGACCTCGGAGTCAACGGCGGCGAGGCCGTCTCGTTCGTGCAGGGCTGCAATGGCGAGCTGTACGTGCTCGGCATAGGTGGCAGCGTCTCCCGCATCGACCCGGCGTAACAACTGTTGGATGAAGGAGCCGCCCGGTAGCGAGCATGCCTCAAGTTGGCTGGATCATCTCCGGGATCTCCGGCCCGCTTGAGGCACGCCCGCGCAACGGAGGCCGTCCACAGCCTGTCGGCCGGTCCCCCACACCGTCTGTGTCGAGCTGCGCCGTCACCCGTTCCAGCATGCGGACCCAATCTGCCCCGGCCCGAGAACCTTGCCGTCCTTCGGTGCAGGACCTGTAGTTCGCACCTTTGCCGAACCACGCCCAGTCAGCGTCGTGTGCTTGGGGCCATATTCGGGTCGGGGCTCTCCGGGCTCGGCCCGGAACCGGCGGCAGGCTGCCCCTTCACAGAAGCATGGCCAGAACCCAGTGGGTTGGCCTCGACTCCGTGACGAGTCAGCTCGACGTCGTGCGACCCGATAGAGCATCGGCCGCAGCCATCACGCAAGCGCGGCCAAGGAGGTGGCCTTCTCTTCTGCCATGTGCGGTGGTCACGTGGTGCGCCTGACACCTTGGCGCTCATCAACAGCTCGATCCGGTCCCACAACGCATCAGTGATCATGAAACGGACAGACACACCCAATCAACCGACCGCCCCATCAAGGAGACACGCTCAGTTCACAGAAGTGACCAGGCCAATCAGGTAGCGCCGGACCAGACGGTTGCTGGCATGCGAGCCTCCATCCCCCAGGGCAGCTATTTGATCTTCCTTTTCCGCTGATCAGCTTGCTCACGTACAGCGCCGCCGCCCTGCGTGCCCCGGCGATCGTGAAGCCGTAGTCGGTCCTCTGGGGCGTTCCAGTTGCTGTGTCGGTGACTGTCCACCGGTACTTCATGAGTGGAATTCATGCCGCTGTTGCGATGTTCTCGCAGGTGAAACACGGTCCAGGGACTCGGCCTTCCGCTCCTGGTACTCAGCTTCGCGCTCAGCCTTCTTCGCTTGACGCTGCGCTTTCTTCTCCGTCGACACCGTGAAGAGATTCACGCGATCAGCTTCTAGGGCCGATCCCGGTGACGGCGCCTGCCCCAGGACAGACCTGATGCGGGCCACCGCCCATAGCTCGATCTAGTGCCGCATCAGGCAACGTTCGCCCTGCTGGCGTGCTGAATTACGTGCATGGATGCTTCCGGGTGATCGTGCACGGAAGCACGGCGCGCCTGAGGTGTCGTCCCATGGCTGGGCGGGTCATGCTTCCGGGCGTAACGCCGGTTTCGGCGGTACAAAACGCGCGCAGAGGAGTCCCGTGTCGAGCGAAGAGAACAAGAGATTGGTTCGCCGCTTCTACGCGGAGATCGACAAGGGCAACGTGGAGGCCATGGACGATCTCGTGGCCGAGGACTACCAGGACCATTCACCGCCACCGTTTCCGGGGCTCGGGTCCGGTCGCGAGGGGCTCAAGCAGGTGTTCCGTCTCTTCTGGGAGGCTACGCCCGGGACCCATAAGATCGAAGACCAGATCGCGGAGGGCGACAAAGTGGTGACCCGGCTGACGGCCCACGGAGCGCACGAGAGGGACCTTCCCGGCATTCCCGCCACCGGTAACCAGCTCACGATGACGGCGACGGTGATTCACCGCATCGAAAATGGCAGGCTCGCGGAGAAGTGGTCGGACAAGGATCTTCTCGGTTTCCTCCAGCAGCTCGGCGTCATCCCGGCGCCCGGCGGTACGCCGGGATAGTCCGGGCGGCACCAGGACCTCGGACCCGGCAGGCGGGATGCCGGTTGGTGACGTCCGCCTACAGGGCGAACGTTGCCTGATGCGGCACTAGCTCGATCTTCACGCCGGGCCAACACCCCCGCATCTCGATCAACCGGATGCGCCTGCCGGCCGCCCGGGCCACCCTGGAAGCATGGCAACGCCACCAATCGTCATCCACGCCCCGACACCGTCCGGCGGCAGGATCGTATCCGTCCATGCCAAGGGCCGCGACGAACGGCTCGGGCTCGCACACAGCGACCACGACGTGATCGTCTTTCTCGCTGATGCCGGGCTGGCGGACCCCGAGCGGGTGCTCGACAACCCAGCCGTGGTCACCTGGCAGGGCGCCGACGCGCACAGCTACGAACCCGCCTGAGCCCCCGCAGCACCCGCTCGGCCAAGGTTCCATCGGACGCCCTCGGGCGTCGGCTGGGACTTCTACCCGTCGAGGGCGGGCTGGTACTCGACCGGCTGCTCACCACACCCCTGGGCTAGGTCCTGTCCGGCGGATCGACAACGAGGTTCCAGCGCAGCTTTGTGGCCACCCAGTCCGCAGCAAAGGTGCAGCGCGCGTCAGCCAACGGCGGCAGCCCACGTCGACGGGTCCTGGTCGGCCTTCGACCGGTTGGTCTTCGCGGTCACCGCGACCAGCGACCTCTCCCCGTCCAAGGCGTTCGCGAACGCCTGGCGGCGGGCCGCGGTCCACTGGGACGCGCCCGCTGGCGGGGAGCGTCATTTGAAGCACGATGACCGTGGCCGTGCCAGCAACAGGCCGGGCCTCGTGCATGGTGATCACGTCACCGCATTTCAGATGCCTCCACTGCTCGGGGCTCAGGGGGGCGAGCCGAACGTCGGCGGTCTCTCCAGGGCCGAGCTCCTCCGCGAACTCCACCCACAGCCGTGCGATGCTCAGCTCTCGTTCTCCGTCGGCGGTGCGGTTACCGATGTCCCACATCGGTCTGAGCCGGCCGTCCCCGGAAAAGGCACTCCGGCGTTGCCCTCCGGACCTGATGGCCGACTCCTGCACGAATCCTCTGTGGGCTGCTGCCTACGTGATCAACGGCGGATGCTCCGACGACGGCTTCGACTACTTCCGTGGCTGGTTGATCGCGCAAGGGCGTGAGGTCTTCGAGCGCACAGCCGCTGACCCTGATGCCCTCGCAGAAGTGCCCATCGTGCGAGCCTCAGCAGCCGATGGACTCGATCTCGCCTGTGAGGAAGTGCTGAGCATCCCGTACCGGGTGCCCCTCGTACGCAAGCACGACGTGGGCGCGATGGCTGAGCGCTTCAGTTGGCGGATCAGCGTTTGAGTTGGCGCCTCGCTCAGTCCGCTGCCTCGCCGCCGGCGAACATACAGGTCCTGTTGCCTTGTTACTCCTCGTCGTAAGGGAATCGGGCGAGGGGGGCCTCCTGGGCGAAGAACGTCTTGGCCTGGGCGGCCGCCCGTTCGTCGGTGAGTATCTGGCCGGGCCGGGATCCGTTGCCTAGCAGTACGCCGCCGAATCGCATGCCCATGTAGGCCGCAGTGTGGTGCAGGGTGAGGACCAATGGCTCGGCAACAGCCCCCTCGCGGTGCGCCATAGCCGTCACGCCCCAAAGAGTGCGGCCGGCCATCTTCGCCTTGAACCCGGGGTCCGGGGTGGACAGCCACTTCGACCAGTAGTCGAGGTAGCGCTTGGCGTAGGACGACATGGAGTACCAGTACAGCGGCGAGGCGATCACGACGTCGGTGGCAGCGAGCATCGCCTCCCACAGCAGTGCTTCGTCGCTTTCCTCCTCCGGCCACGGGCCCCTTGCGTGGCCCGCGTCGTGATAGTCGGGCAGACGGAGCTGCGTCAGGTTCAGCCACCGCTGCTCGGTGTCGCCCGGCAGCTGCTCCGCCGCGGCACGGGCCAGCAGTTCGGTGTTGCCCTCCGCTCGGGCGCTGCCGAGGAGAAAGAGGAACGAACGGTCCATGGCCTGCTCCAGAGTCAGTCCGGGTCAACATCCACCGCGCCCCGGGTTGCGGTTCAGTTCCCCGCCTCCAACCGTCTTCCACCGGTCGATATTCCGGCGGCAGAAGGCATCCACGCCTGTCGGCTCGAACCACCAACGGCAACATCCGACCGCACCTCCGGCCACTGCTCGTGGAGCTCGGTCACGGCGCAGGCGGGCCCCAGCTGCGCTGTCCGCCCGGAGGAATCGTGGGCGGACTACTCCTCGGCGGGCTCGGCGCCTCGCTCCGACGCTCTCCGGTGCTGCTTCCGATCCGGGTGCGGCGTTCACTGGAAGGCGCCCAGGCAGGTATACGCGAACGTACACAGCTCGCCGTTCGCGCCCGCCGTTGTTGTGCCGGTGAATTTCTCGTGTCAAAGCGTCACGGAGCGGTTGGCTGCCCCTGCGGGGCGGGACTGAGGCTGCTATATCGGGTGTGCCGGCCGCTGGTCGTGAGCGATGCTCGGTGTTGTGACTCTCCTTCTGCCACCCCGTCTTACCACCTCCGCGCAGGCTCTGCGTGATGCCGCCCGCCGTCGCGGCCTGCCGACAGTGCAACTGCCTACGTTGGCCGTACCGGCCGATTTGCGCGCCGAGCATCTACACGCCGGGCCCAGCTTCGCAGACATCGTGGCACCCGCTCTGAACATCGCCCTCCTGCAGGCCCCCGAGGATTGGCTGGCCCGTTTGCCCCGGGAGTACACCGGGCGTGAGATCACCTTCGGGCCGATCCGCGAGGCCTACAGCCTGCGTCGGCCTGCGTTCATCAAGTCTCCTAACGACAAGCAGATACCGGCACTGATCTACACCGACGGGTCACGGCTGCCGGGCCCGGACTCGGTGGATCCGCACACACCGGTGCTTATCAGCGACGTGGTGGAGTTCGCCGCCGAGTACCGGCTGTACGTGCTCAACGGCACGGTGCACACCGGCAGTCAGTACGCGCAGCACGGGCGGCTAAGTCTTGGGCCGCTGAACGAGGGCGCGGCAGCCTTCGGAGCGGAGTTGCTCGCCGAGTGCCGCGACACGTTGCCCTCCGCCATCGTCGTGGATGTGGGCATGGCTGACGGGCGCTGGTCGGTGATCGAAGCCAACGCCGCCTGGGCAAGCGGCATGTACACCGCTGACCCACAGCGGGCCTTGGATGTTGTCCTCCAAGCCGCTGGACCGGCCGAAGCCGTCATACCCGGCGATCACCGGTTCCTCCGCATTCCCAGCCCGTTCCCCAATGCATGAGATCGCCCGCCGGACGGCGCGCTCCAGCGGACAGCGATGCCCAGTGGGGTACTGAGCCCCGTGCACGTCGCCCGGGAGTCGCGTCCGGCCGGTGCAGGCGCGCTCAGGCTCCGGCTCCCACTGCCAGAGCGACAGCACCTGATGGGGATCCCGAACGCTTCTGCGTCCGCACCCGGTCAGTACCGGCGCGGCGCCGCGCCGCCAGGGCCCCCGACAGCTGCGGCGTTGGTCCGCCGGCGTCGGTTCAGTAGCCGATTGTGAAGCGGCGCTGGACGAAGCGGGGCAGTTCCGCCTCGTCGACGAGGGCAACGGCGGCGTCCTCCACCGAGATGCGACTGCGCCCGTCCCCGTCAAGGACCGGCTGATCGCCGCCGATCCGGAACCGGCCCGTACGCTCGCCGGGCGCGATGTCCTCCGCGGGACTGAAGTAGGTCCACAACCGGTTGGAGGTGCGCAGGACGTTCAGGGCGTCCCGGTGGCCGCGCACCGCGGCGGCGTACTCTCTCGGCAGGCCGATCGCGTCGAGGGTCTCGTGCAACAGTTCGTCGGAGTCGGCCCGTACGAGTCCGGGCTCGATCTCCAGACTGCCGGCGCCGCCGATGACGATGAGCCGGGTCCGGGGGTGGCTCTCCAGCGCCTTCAGGAGTGCTCGCGCGGCGGTGGCGTAGACCGTGGGATCGGCGATCGAGCGGGCCACCGTGTCGGCGATGTCCTTGGCGGCATTTCCGGGCTGGAACCCGCTGATCAGGACGTCGAGTCCGGGTATGACGGCGGCGATGGCGTCGGCGTCGAGGACGTCGACGCTCTGCCAGACGACGTTCCTCCGGTCCTCGTCGATCCGCGTGGCGTCGCGGCTGAAGGCCGTGACGTGGTGCCCCCGGCCGAGTGCTTCGGTGACGATGCGACTGCCGATGCCACCTGTGGCCCCGATGACTCCGATATGCATGGCTCTCCCCTGGTGATTGCTCGTGCCTCAGTTGCCCATGCCGCCATCTTCTCTTCACGGCACACAAAGACTATACGGTGTGAAGTATTGATACGGCGCTCAGTATTATGACGCTGTAGAGTGAGTGACCGTGGGAAGCGTGGGAAACATCAAAGGGCGCCGCGAGCGGTTGCGGGCCGAGACGACCGCCGAGATCAAGAAGGTCGCGCTGGAGTTGATGGCCTCGGGAGGACCCGACGCGATCACGCTGCGGGCCATCGCTCGCGAGATGGGCATGACGGCCAACGCCATCTACGGATACTTCGCCACCCGTGACGACTTGGTCACCACGCTGATCAACAACGTCTACACCTCGCTGGCCGACACAGTGGACGCCGCCTGGGACGCCGCCCCCGCCCAGAACCCGGCCGCCCGGATCCAGGCATGGGCCTGCGCCTTCAGGAACTGGGCGCTGACCAACCCCGAGGGCTTCCGCCTCATCTACGGTGACCCCGTGCCCGGCTACCGACCCCCCGAGGGCGGCGCCGCCCCGGACGCCGCCCACCGTGTCTGCACCGGCATCACCGCGCTGGCGGCCGCCGCGTGGCCGCATGCCGAACACCGCTACGCGGACAGCGACTTCGAGTGGTCCGACTTCGACGCCGGCCTCCTCGACAAGGTCCGCCCGACCTTCCCCGACCTGCCCCCGGCCGCCGTGGCCCTCGCCCTGCGCATCTGGAGCCACCTGCACGGCCTGGTGTCACTCGAGATCTACGGCCACCTGCAGACCCAGGCCCTCAGCCCGGAAAAGCTCTTCCGTGAAGAACTGGCCCAGCTCATTCGGTCCTTGAGCATCACCCCGCAGGGGTAACGGCTCTCCACAAGGGGCGCACCTGCGAGCTGAGTCGGCTGTGGGGCAGCCGCCCTACCCCCACAGGCACGCAACCACCGCTGGGACAGCGATCCCACCAACCTGCGCACCACGCCGACGGACGTCCCCCTGGGAAAGTGCGTGGTGCTCAAGCGCGGAGCCCTGAGCGCGCAGGGACCAGCTCCTCCGTGACCGCCGACGTCACGGCTCGCCTGGCGTAGCACCCGGAGCTGTCAGTCCGGTGCGGAGTCACCGCGAGCGTCGCGGACGAGCCGCCGGGGTTGCTGGCACGGTTGGCGGACGATCCGGAGCCGCAAAGCCGCTCCTCCGGTAAACCCTCACGGACGCTGGGCGACTACGAAGGCCCGCTCAGTCTCGACTGGGGATACGGGCTGCTTACCGAGGGACTGGGTATCGATCCCGCCCAGTCAACGCCCACCCGCGACGACCGCTGGGTGAAGGTGTGGAACCACGTGATGGTGCCAACTGGAGTGCCCAGTCACAGCTGTTGTGACTGAACCCCTTAGGTGGCTCATGAGCGTTCTTGTTGGTTCTGACCGCTTTTCCGTGATGACTACGTCTGGAGGAGGTGGCGGCACCGGCGACACCGTTGAGCGGACGATCAACAGTCTCAAGCACTCCAGCGCGGTCGCCACCCGGTACGACAGGCGCGAGTGAACGAAGCCGCTACGTGGACCACGGAGAGCAGGTACGTGTTCCCGATCTTCCGCCCCAGTGCAGCTGCCTCCCCTTTGTATCGCTCGGGCGGCCCGCTCTCCCGTTGGCTGTGGGCCGTGGCGGTCATAGTCCCCGGCTGTTTGGGGGACCCGCGGGCCACCCTGGCCTTTCTCCCGCCCAGCGCGGGTATCTCTTGATGAGACGAAAGAGAGAACACGATGCCGCTCTATCTATCGAGGTTCAGCTACACGCCGGAAACCTGGGCGAGGCTGATCAGCCAGCCCGAGGACCGCACAAAGGCCGCTCAGTCGTACATCGAATCCGTCGGTGGGAAGCTCCACGGCTTCTGGTACGCCTTCGGCACGCACGACGGCTATAACCTCTGGGAAGCTTCGGACAACGTGTCCATGGCCGCGGTTGCGCTGGCGATTGGTGGAGGTGGCGCGCTCAGCTCGTTTGAGACGACCGTTCTCCTGAGCGTCGACGAAACGCTGGATGCCCTGCGGAGAGCCGAGCAAGTCCGGTATCGGGCTCCTGGCGTGTAGCGATTCGGGCTCGGGACCGATGACGTCCTCAACCCAGTACCTGTGTTTCAGCCGTCCATGACAATGCACCTGCCTGGTGAGGCCGGGGGCCGAGCTCTCGCCGGGCTCGCACCAGCCCCGCACGACTCAGGGAAGAAGAGTGGCAGCCTCCACTGCGCCCGTCGTACGCCTCAGACCACGAGGTGCAGGGTATGCCCGGCCTGCGCATCACCCGCCGGGATCGGACGGCAGTCGAAGTGCAGGTACTGGGAGAGCCCGCGATGAGGGCGCGGTAGGGCGCGGCGGCGGCGAGAGCGCGCAGCGTCCGGTCGTGCTTGCCAGGGCGGGCGTGGAGGTTACGTCTGGTCATGGTGGTCTCCTGAGAAGGGGTACGGGTGCGGATGGGCCGGTCACGACAGGCGGCGGCTCTCCGGAGGTCCGAGAAGGGTGTCCGGGAGACCACCGGTGTCGATGACGAGCCGCTGGACGACGACCGTCGGGTCGACCATCCAGAACGTCAGCCGGTGCACGCCCGCCGTCAGCATGTGCCGGGTGGAGGTACGGCTGATGTTGTCGGAGGTGTTGCGCGCCCACTGGACGTTCATGCCGCCGTCGTCGGCTCCGGTGGCAGCGACGATGTCGACGGTCTGCGGGACGTCGTCGTCGAAGGAGACCGCGTAACGCAGTCCGCCGCCCGCGAGGGCCGGGTTGCGTGGCGACAGATACGCCCAGAGGGTCACCGTGCCTCCGGTGAGCAGGCTCACCTCGTACTCCAGGCGCGGTGCGTCGCGCCCCGGAGTCCGGCTCGGCGCCGTGACGGGCACCGGCGTGAGGCCCGCGCAGTCACGCCCGACACCCTCGACGCGCTGCCACTCGATGCCGTCGACGCCCACGGCGCGGTCGGCGTGCTCCGCATCGATGGCGACATGACCGCCCGCCTCGACGAAGCCGCGCAGGCCACGGACGTCCGGGTTCTCGGCGACGGCGGTGACTTCGACGCGTGAGCCGTCAGGACCGTGCACCGTGAGCGTCGCCCGTGTGGTGCCGCGCGGCGCCCTGTCCCAGTCGGCGCCCACCGTCAGGCGGAGCTGCTCGGTGACGCGCCCGGCCGGGGCGTCCACCCGGAGCCAGGGAACGGAGCACTCGACGCGGTACGCGAAGGGCTCCGTACCCCGGTTGAACACCTCGACGTACGGGGCCGGGGCCGTTCCGTAGCGGCTCAGCGCGGGCAGCTCGGCCGGTGCGGTCTCCTGCGGCCACCAGCGGTCCGACCCGGAGACCGCCACGCCGAGTGCGGCTGCCCCGGGGACCTCGATGCGGCGCACCGCCGGGAAGATCTCGTCGGGCAGCGCCACGTTGTTCCGCTCGGGCTGCTGCCAGGGTGCATGGGGCCCGTAGCGGGCGACATCCCCGTAGCCGATGTGCGGCTGCGTCTGGAAGCCGTCCCATTTTCCGTCCGCTATACGGGAGTTGAACCGCTCGGACAGGGCGAAGTCCCGGTTGAGGGCCGCCTCGGCCCGTGCGGCGCGGGCGTTGGTGGCGGCCCGGCCCTGGGCGGCGTAACGGAGGTTGGTGAACTCTGCCTCCCGGAGGGCGTACACGTTCGCGGTGGCGGCGACCTCGTAGCCGACGAGTTCGAACCAGGCGTCCTGGTCGGCGGCGGGCAGCCGGCGCCCGATACGTTCGGCGCGGCCGGCCAGCTCCTGCCACCGGGCGGTGATCCGCTCCAGTTCGCGGAAGTGGTCGAGAGAGAACGGCGTCGCCCCGTCGTCGTAGTCGATCGCGGAGGGGTCGGTGACGGGGTCCTTGCCGGGGGCCAGGGTGATACGGCGGTTGAGGAGCTCCGGCTTGCGCAGGCTCTGGAGGCGCGCGTAGTCGGCCAGGACGTCGGCGATCGCCTTGTCCTGCGCCTCCCCGAAGTTCTGCCGCGCGTAGCGGCGCTCCCATGCCGATAGGTCGTCGAGGTGCCAGCGGTCCGGGTTCCAGGCGTAGTCGAGGAAGAACTGCGTGGGCAGCTCGTTTCCCTTCAGATCGCCCACGTTGGTCACCCATAGACCGTGGTTGCCGTACGCGACTGCCTGCCGCAACTGGTCCCACATATTGGGCAGCGAGGTGGTGTCCACCCACTTGTAGTTGCGCCCTACGCCCACGTAGTCGAAGTGGTAGTAGAGGCCGTAGCCACCGGAGCGGGCGGGTTCCGCCGGGTCCGGATGCTTGCGGATGTTGCCCCAGTTGTCGTCGCAAAGCACCACTGTGACGTCCTCGGGCGCACGCAGGCCGCGCGCCCAGTAGCGCTGGACCTCCTTGTAGAGCGTCCACACCTGAGGGATGTCGGTGATGTCCCGGTCGGGGAAAACCTCGGCGAGGATCTCCCGCTGTGCGGCGATGATCTCCGTCATCAGTTCGACGCCGTCGCCGTCCGGCAGGCTCACATCGCCGTTGCCGCGCATGCCCAGGGTGACGACGCCTTCGAAGCCCTGGTCCTTCATGCGCCGCACGCCGTCGCGCCAGTACGCCTTCACGGCCTCGGCGTTGCGGCGGTACGACCACTCCCCGGTGCCGCCGTAGGGATCGTGGCCCGGCGTGACGATCCCGCCCGCGCTGTCGCGCACGGCGGCCACCGCGTGCCGGTTCCACTCCTCGATGCCGCGCATCATGGGCGCCTCGTGCGAGGTGCCCATCACGATGCCGTACTCCTTGGCGCGGGCGTGGTTGGCGGGATCGTCCTCGGCGAACGCCCGTCCCCACACCGCGGGCCAGAGGTAGTTGGCCTTGAGCCGGAGCAGGACCTCGAAGACCTTGGCGTAGAAGTCGGCATTGAATCCACCGGGGAAGCCCTCGGCCTTCCCGGGGCCGAAGTATCCGGGAGCCCAGGTGCCGAGCGCCGGGTTCTCGTCGTTGATGAAGATCCCGCGGTACTTCACGGCCGGTGTGCCCTGGGTGTGCCGGCCCGGCAGTGCGTAGAGCGAGGTGCGCCGCACCGGTCGCACATCCGCCCACCAGTACCAGGGCGAGACGCCGATCCCGTAACTGACGTCGTACGCACCGAAGACGGTGCCGCGCTGGTCGCTTCCCGCGATCACGAAGGCGCGGTCCACGCCGGGCATCGGCCGCTCGACGACCGTCTGCAGCGAGGTCTCCCAGCGGCCCGCGACGCCGCGCGTGTCCAGCTTGCCCTCGGCGACCAGCCGGTCGATGAGCGGACTGTGTCCCAGGGTCCCGATCAGCACCAACTCCCGCCCGAAGCCGGAGGTTTCACCGTCCCGGGACCGCTTCAGCGCGGGCCGCATGCCGGTGACGCGCTCGATGTCCTCGCACAGGTCGGAGGCGACCCGCAGCACGCCGGGGTGGTCGGCGCCGTCCACCACCACCGGCACGGCCGATCCCGGACGCGCCAGGGCGAAGGCACCCTTGCGCGGACCGAACGAAATATAGGCACCGAAGTCGGTGACATGGAGTGGGCCACCGTCGGTACCGGCCTCGTCGGCCTCGGCCCGTCCCGCTATTCCCGGCATATTTACGAAAGTTGTCAGGGCCAACGCGCTCACCCCGACACCCGCACTCGCGCCCAACAGGGTTCTCCGGTCGGGAAGAATGGGTTTATCTCTGCTCATGACGCTCCTCAGCGCACATCTGTCGCTCCGAAAGACGGCTGCGCAACAGATCCTGAGCGATACACCACGCCGAAACAATGGCGCGTCACGATCGAAACAATTTCGGTCGGGTCGTGACGCGTCGAGGAGTGCGAGGAGCGGTCCTCCCTTCCGCGAACCGACCACCCGCACCGTGCCGGCACCACTATCGGAAGACGCACTCTGCCTGGCTCGCCAGTACGCCGCGGTGGCTCCCGGAGCCGTACCGGCGCAGCGGCTACGCGCCTGCCCGCAGTGCGTCGACAAGGAGCAGGGCGATGTCGTCGCTGCCGGGTGTGGACCGCTCGGCATAGCGGACGAGTGTGTCCGCGAGGGCGTCCATGGTCTGCCCCGTGGCCTGTTCGAAGTGGCGGGCGAGGTCGGCGGTCGCCTCGTCGAAGTCGACGCCGGGAGCCTCGACGAGGCCGTCGGTGTACAGGGCGAGAGCGGAGCCCGGCGGCAGGGGGATCTCGGTCGTGGGGTAGCGGGCGGCGGGATCGATGCCGAGCAACAGGCCGGGAGCCAGGCTCAGGACCTCGGCGTGCCCGTCGGGGTGACGCAGAAGCGGTGGCGGGTGTCCCGCGGTGGCCAGCAGCGCGCGGTGCCCGGGCAGGTCGATGTGGGCGTACAGGCAGCTGGTGAACAGGCCCGGATCGAGGTCGGTGAGCAGCCGGTTGGTGCGGGCGAGGACTTCGTCGGGAGGGGCGCCGGCGGAGGCGTGCACCGCGGTACGGACCTGTCCCATGAGGGCGGCTGCCTGCACGTTGTGGCCCTGCACGTCGCCGATGGCTACGGCCGCGGTGGTGGCGTCGAGCCGGATCAGGTCGTAGAAGTCACCGCCGATGCCCATTCCGCGGGTGGCGGGGATGTAGCGGGCGGCCACGTCCAGGCCGGCGATCTGCGGCAGGGAGTGCGGAAGGAGTCCGGCCTGCAGGCTGTGGGCCAGGTGGTTCTTCGCATCGTAGAGGCGGGCCCGGTCCAGGGCCTGGGCGATCAGTCCCGCGATCGAGGCGAGGAGCGCGCGCTCCTCCGGTACGAACGGGCGGGGCCGGTCGTAGGCGAGCACCAACGAACCGACGGGATGACCCGAGGCGACCAGGGGGAGGAAGGCCCAGGCCGCCATGCCGTCCCCGACACCGGAGTGGGGGTAGGCGTGCCTCAGTTCCCCGGCGGTGGCGAAGAAACAGGGATCGCCGGTGGTGAGGACGTGCGCGGCAGGGGTGTCCGAGGTCAGGGGCGCACCGTCGAAGCGAGCCATGTGCGCGCCGATGTGGCCGGGGTGGCCCTCGATCCGCAGTCGGCCCTCTGCCGCGGTCATCACTGCGAGGGCCTGGGCTTTGAGAGCGGGCATGAGCTGATCGCTGACGAGGTCGACCACGTCCTGCGTGCTGGCAGCCTCCGTGAGCGTCGCGGCGAGGTGCATCAGGTGGTACAGGGCGGTGGCCCGGCTCGGTGCGGCCGGCGGTGGCGACCGCCGCGCCAGGGTGTCCGCCGGCTCTTGGTCCGACGCGTCCGCGGCGGCGGTGTCGATCTGCACGCTCACGCCGGAGGCATCCGGGTAGAGGCAGAAGGACAACAGGCGGTCCGGTGGGCGCAGCGCGGTGAACGAGGTCGGCTGGCGGCTGATCACCGCGGCCCGGTACTGGTCCTCGAAGTACGGATCGGCGAGCCAGGGCAGCGATTCCCACGGGAGCGTGCCCAAGAGTTCGGACGCCGGGACCCCGACGAGATCCGCGGCGGCGCCGTTGGCATAGGTGAGCACTCCGTCGAGGTCCAGGGCGCAGGAGCCCCCCGGCAGCCGCTCGATGAACCCGACAGCGGCAGCGGCGTCGGCCGGATCCGGAGTGCGGGGTTCAGGCGTGGGCAGCATCCGCGGCTGGTCTCCCGGCAGGACCGGGCACCCTCCGGCCTCCGCCTGGCGCAGGAGCATGCCGAGGCCGTGGCAGCACGCGCTCAGTGCATCGCGTTCGTGGGGCAGCAGCTGGTTCGAGTGGGAGCCGGGCCACAGCAGCACGAGCCCGCCCCAGTCCCTGGTGCCGGTGAAGACCGGGGCGGCGGCCAGCGAGAACCTGTACGGCACGATAAGGGCGGGGCGAGGATAGCGGCGGGCCATCTCCTGCTGGCTGCCGATCCAAACCAGGTGCCGCTCCCGCACCGCGTCGGCGACCGGAATGGGAGCGGACTCCGCGACCCTTGTCCACGGTGTGGCGAACGGACCGGGCACTCCTGCCAGCAGCGCCAGCCACAAGGTGGTCCCGCCCGGCGGCAGCAGGTAGACCATGGCCACGGACGCGCCGGTTTCCCGTACGACATGAGCAACGATGGGATTCAGGAGCTCCAGGTTCGAGCCTGTTGCGGCGTCGAAGCCGATACTGGACCGCCCGTTCTCCATATACGGACAATACGCCCACTCGTGTCTGGGGGCTCCGCGCTACGGGCCGACCGCCTGCCGGTCGCGGTGACCACGTATCCGCACGGGGCGTCCGGACAGCTCATTCCTCGGTGGGCACGCAGAGCACCGGCACGGTCGACAGATGCAGCAGCTTGTGGGGGGTGGAGCCGAGCAGTGCCCCTCGGATCGGGCTCTCGCCCCAGCTGCCCACGACGATGACCCTCGCTCCGTGGCGTGCGGCGGCGTCGATCAGTGCCTGTGCCGGATTCTTGTCGATGACCTCGACGGTGGCCGGTACGCCTGCCTCGTCGGCCGCCGCGACGGCGTGTTCCAGTCCCGTACGCCCGGCCTGGCGGATGGCCTCGTAGTGGGACCTGTACTCCTCGCCGGAGGGGCCGGGGGGCGCCGCTCCGTAGACCAGGACGAGCCGCTCACCGAATGCGGCGGCCACCTCGACCGCGATGCGCAGGGCGCGTGCGGCTCCGGGTGACTCGTCGTACCCGAGGACCACCGACATCTCAGGACTCCTTGCCGTGCACGAGGTCGGGATCGACCACACTCCGGCGCTCGGTCCAGAAGGCGGCCGACCGGAGCCGCCACACGACCATGATCACCACACCGACGATGCTGATGCAGATGCCGATGACGAGCGGAGGGCCGAGCCCGAACCACGAGGTTCCGCTGTAGGAGTTCGCCGGGTCCGACATGTCCATCACTGACCGCACGAGCAGCCAGGTCAGCAGCCCGGCGCCGACCAGCGGGCCGAGGCCGATGAGGAGGAAGTTGTGGACGCTCTCCGTCAGATGGCGGCGGTAGTAGACCGCGCAGGCGACACCCGTGAGCGCGTAGTAGAAGGCGATGAGCAAGGACAGTGCCGTCAGCGAGTCGAAGAGGGCGTTCTCGCTGATCTGGTTCACGACGAGATACCAGGCGATGGCGATGCCGGCCACCCACCACGTGCTCACGTCGGGGGTCCGGAACCGCGGGTGGATGCGCGCGAAGTGCGTCGGCAGCGCGTGCCGCCGGGCCATCGACAGCGCCGTGCGCGACGCCGGGATGATGGTGGTCTGGGTCGAGGCCAGTGCGGAGGTCGCGACCGCGAGCAGCACGATCCAGTCCCAGCCGCCCATCACCTCACCGGCGAGAAGGGCGAAGATGAACTCCTCCTCCGCGGCGTTGTCGGCCAGGTACGTCGTTCCGGCGAAAGCGACGACCGCGAAGCCGACGGACAGGTAGGTCACCAGCAGAATGACGGTCGACCACACACCGGCCCTGCCGGGAGCGCTGGCGGAGTCCCTGACCTCTTCGGTGAGATTGACCGCCGACTCCCAGCCCCAGTAGACGAAAACGCCCAGCAGCAGCCCGCCCGTGAGGGCCGCGCCGCCAGCCCCGAAGGGGTTGAGCCACTCGGCCGAGGGTTTGATGGAATCGAACGACGTCGTACCGGCGTAAACGCGGTAGAGAGCCACGATCACGAAGACCAGCAGGAAGGCGACCTGCGCCAGGATGAGAACGTTCTGCACCTTGGCCGACAGCTCCGTCCCGATGACGCACAGGCCCGTCATCACCAGGATCAGGAGCACGGCGAGAAGCTGGCGCAGGAATTCGTTCTCCGCCCAGCTGTCGAGCCCGAAGGCCAGCAGGCCGAAACTGACGGCGACGTCCGCCAGGGACCCGATCACCAGAACCCCGGTCATCGCGATGGCCCAGCCGCCGAGCCACCCGGCCCACGGCCCCATCGCGCGAGTGACCCACGAGAATGTCGTGCCGCAGTCCTGATCGACCTTGTTCAGGTAGTAGAACGCGGAGGCGATCAACAGCATCGGCACGAACGAGGCGAAGAGCACCCCCGGGGCGTAGATACCGACGAGCGCCACGATCGGGCCGATGACGGCCGCCACGGAGTAGGCCGGGGACGTGGCGTTCAATCCAATGACCAGCGCATCGACGAAGCCGATCGCGTTCGGCTTCAAGCTCGCCGGTGGTGCCGGTCGGGCCAAATCCTCTGCCTCTGCCATGCTCCCTCGCTCCGGTCACGGGCCTCAAGAATCGAGCGGAATGTATCCACTCCATCGTATTTAGGTACTTTCGGGCGCGCATGTCAGCCGGAAGCACCCGGATGCCGTCCGGGCGCGGTCACTGCTCGCGCATGCCCCACGGTGCGCCGTACTCCGTCAGCAGATCGAGGAACGGCCGGGGCGGCATGGCCTCGGGGCCCAGCACTCCGCTGCCGCTCCAGGTGCCGCACGCCATGAGTTCGAGGGCGGCGACGGGGTTGATCGCGGTCTGCCAGACCACGGCCTGGGAGCCGTACTCCCGCATGGACCACTGGTTGTCGACCACGTGGTACAGGTAGACCTCTCTGGGCCTGCCGTCCTTGACGCCCTTCACCCAGGTGCCCGCGCACGTCTTCCCGTGCATCCGCTCGCCGAGTCCGGCCGGGTCGGGCAGACAAGCGGCGACGACGTCGCGGGGGGAGACTGCGACCCGGCCCGACCCGCTGTTAACGTGGACGGGGTCCGTCCGGTCGAGGCCCAGCTTGTGGAGCGTCCGGAGCACCCCGATGAACTCGTCGCCGAGACCGTACTTGAACGTGACCCGCCGGGCCTTGAGCCATCGAGGTACCAGAAGCACTTCCTCGTGCTCTACATTGACGCACTCCACCGGCCCGATGCCTTCGGGAAAGTCGAAGACCTCCGGTTCGCTGAAGGGGGCAGTGGTGAACCAGCCCCGTCCCTCCTCGTACACGACCGGTGGATTCAGGCACTCCTCGATGGTCGTCCAGATGCTGAAGGACGGGGCAAACCCGTAGCCCTCCACGACCAGATCGGCGCCGTCGCGGATGCCGATCTCCTCGATCTCGTCGAAGAGTTCGTCGGAGGCGTACCGGGCGAACACGTCCGAGAGGCCGGGCTCCACCCCCATACCCACCAGCGCGAGGCGGCCCGCCGCCTCCCACTCGGCGGCCCGTTCGAACTGCGCGTCCCCGAGCTTGACTCCGCACTCCTCGTACGGACGGGACGGGTGCGGCCGGGACAGGGACATCGCCATGTCGAGATAGTGCGCACCGTGGGCCAGTGCCGCCTCGAACAGGGGCAGTACGAAACGGGGGTCGGTGGCGTTGAGCAGTACGTCGCAGCGGTGTTCTCCGAGGGCGGCGCGTACGGCCGCCGGGTCCGAGGCGTCCAGCCTGGCGGCGGCGAACCGGTGCCCGTGCTCCCCGAGAGCCTCGACAGCGCTCTCCGCCCGCCCGAGATCGTAGTCGGCAACCGTCATATGCTCGAAGAACTGCCGACGGGCAGCGATCCTGGTGATCGCCGTGCCCACGCCTCCCGCTCCGATCAAGAGGACACGCATGGGTGCACCACTCCTTTGCCCTGCTGCTGCGGCAGTGGGCGCGCCAGTGCCGTCCGGTGGGGCGAGGACGGTAACAGCCGGAGGGCCCGTCGGCGGGCAACCGTGCGGGCGATGTCCTCGGTCCGGGGGCGTCCGTGTTCCGGAGAGTGGTCCAGTCGGACTTGCGACCGCGTGCCCCGTGGCGCCGTTGCCCGCTGGTGTCACCAGGTGCCCCACCCGGTGTCACCAGTGAGCAACTACCGCGCGAACAGGCCGCTCACCACGGATGCACCGTGAGGTACGCGGTGATCCGTTTCTGATCCGTTTCCGGTCCCCTGCCCCGTCCCGACGGTCACCCGGTAGCGACGGGCCAGGGTGGCTGAGTAGCGCCCCTCGCGGTCCACTGAGGGATTGCCGGGTCTGTCGCCTCAGTGGGCAGGAGGTGTCGAGCGGGCATAGCGGTCTCCGAGCCGGCGCAGGTAAGTGACCAATTCCGCGGGCTCGGTGACGTCGAAGTCGAAGTCGAGCATGCCCAGGTAGACAGCCAGTGTCTGCACCGTATCGGCACCGGTGATGAGGACGCAGCTGTCGGCGTCGATTGCCTCGACCGTGCCGACCGCGGGGTTGATCTGCTCGATCACCGCCGCTGCCGGGGCATGGACGAGCACCCGCGCGCGGTGGCGCCAGGCCGCACTCGACACACGTAGGGAGACATACGCCGCGGCATCGCCGCCAGGCAGTTCGCGCGGGGCGAAGCGCGGGCCGGTCGGGGTGCGGGGCTGAATTCGGTCGATCCTGAAGGTACGCCAGTCCTCGCGCTCCACGTCCCACGCCACCAGGTACCAGCGCTGTCCCCAGTTCACCGCCCGATACGGCTCGACCAGGCGGCGGGTGGGCGAGCCGGCGTGATTCAGGTAGTCGAAGCGAAGTCGTTCCCGGTCACGACAGGCCGACACCAGGGTAGTGAGCACATCCGCGGAGACGGTCGGGGCCGGACGATCGGCCGGCACGGCGACCGTGTACGCCTGGAGTGCCCGTACGCGTCGGCGCAGCCGCGAGGGCAGCACCTGCTCCAGCTTGGCCAGCGCCTGCAGAGAGGTCTCCTCCGTGCCGGGGACGGCGCCCTGCACAGCCGTGCGCAAGGCGACCGTCACTGCTACGGCTTCCTCGTCGTCCAGAAGCAGCGGCGGCATCGCCGCCCCGGCGCCCAGCCGGTAGCCGCCGGTAGATCCGCGTGTGGCGTCCACGGGATAGCCGAGCTCGCGCAATCGGTCGATGTCGTTGCGGACGGTACGGCCACTCACCCCCAGGCGCTCGGCCAGTTCTGAGCCCGGCCAAGCTCGCGGGGTCTGCAGCAGAGAGAGCAGGCGCAGCAAACGTGCGGAGGTATCAAGCATGGAGCCCAGCCTGTTGTGTCATTAGGAACCAATCGTGCCTATATTGAAGATACTGTTTTACCCATGGAGAGCAGCAGCAACACCGACCCCCGGATCCGCCCGTTCCGCATCGACGTCCCGCAGGACGAGCTCGACGACCTCCGGGAGCGGCTGGCACGTACTCGCTGGGGCAGCGAGATCCCTGGAGCCGGCTGGAGCCGGGGCGTGCCCACCGACTACCTCAAGTCCCTGGCCGCGTACTGGGCCGACGGTTTCGACTGGCGCAAGGCGGAGGCGGAGCTCAATGAGTTCCCCCAGTTCACGACCGAAATCGACGGCCAGAACATCCACTTCCTGCACGTCCGTTCGCAGAACCCGGCGGCCGTCCCGCTTTTGCTGCTGCATGACTGGCCCTGCTCGTTCGTGCAGTTCGTCGAGGTCATCCAGCCTCTGACGAAGGACTTCCACGTCATCGTGACCTCAACGCCCGGTACCGGCTTCTCCGGCCCGCTCGGCGAGGCCGGCTGGAATACCGGCCGCATCGCAGGCGCATTCGTCGAGCTGATGGACCGGCTCGACTACAGGTCCTACGGCGTTCAGGGAACGGGCGGCGGCGCCTGGATTGCCGCCGAGATGGGGCGCCAGGCGCCCGACCAGGTCATCGGCATCCACGTCAACGGTCTGGTCACCTTCCCTTCCGGAGACCCCGCCGAATTCGACGGGCTGACCGAGTCCGAGCAGGAGCGGCTGGCCCGCCTGGAGACCTTCCAGCAGGACAAGATGGGCTTCAACGCCATCCAGTCCACCCGCCCGCAGACACTCGCCTATGGACTGCACGACTCGCCGGTCGGCCAACTCGCTTGGATCGCGGAGAAGTTCAAGGAGTGGACGGACCCCGCCGCCGAGCTCCCCGAGGACGCCGTGGGCCGCGACCGCCTGCTGACCAACGTCAGCGTCTACTGGTTCAGCGGCACGGCGGGCTCCTCGGCGAACCTCTACTACGAGTCGGGCCACGACCCGAGCGCCTGGGCCCCGAAGGCGCGCGGCACCGTCCCGACCGGCGTGGCCGTCGCCCTGAAGACCGACATCGCCATCCGCCGCTTCGCCGAGCGGGATCACAACATCACCCACTGGAGCGAGCTGGAGCACGGCGGCAACTTCCTCGCACTGGAGCAGCCCGAGGCGTTCGTCACCGATGTCCGCGCCTTCTTCGGCACGCTCGGAGGCTGACACCTCCGGTTGTCACCGCGAGAATGCCCGGGCAGTCCCGGTTTGGCTTTGAATCGCCAGGCCAGAACTGCCCGGGCTGAACCGTTTCGCGTTCACCCTGACCGGCAAGAGCCTCGGGCTGCTCCCACGCACATGGCCGACTGGGACGGAACACCTGGCACGAGCCCACCCCGTTACGGGGACCGGTGTTGGGCCGCACAGAAGAAGGAGCTGTCCTGGCTGAGCGTCAGCCGCTTGTCGACGGCCGGACGTTGGTCGAGCCGTACTGCACGACGATCCGCCCGGCCCCGTCGCGCCCGTTCACATAGGAGTTGCCCGGGGGAATGCCACATCCGCGTACCCGTACTGGTTGAAGTCGGCGAACGCGCCCCGGGGCCGGAGCAGACGCGATTGTTTCGTGGCGCTGTGCCCGATGCGTCACGGGCGCAACGCCACCCTCGGCGACCAGACGGCCACTGGCGTGACCCAAGGGCCATACAGGACTGGTGAGTTCTATTGATTCCCGGTGAACTCCCAGCCCTCCTTGAGGCTTCCGCTACTCGTCGATCGCTGCCCCGAACTGTGCATTGGCCACCGGAGCCCCGAGGCGTGTCCCGTCGTAGGTCCACGTACCCTTGGCGACCAGCCCCGACGAGGACGCGGGGATGACCCATGCGAAGCCGTCGTTGGTGTTCTCGCCTGGCGCCGCCGCCAGCAGGCCGAAGAAGCCGTCCTTGTCGGCGTCGATCAGCCGCACCTGACCGCCCCAGCGGTCCGATGCCTCCGCCCCGCCGGGGATGTCCGGGTGGTTCTGGTCGAAGCTGCGCGCCCCGGTCGCCGTCAGCCCGCCCGGAGCGCCGCGCAGCGCCCAGACCGCACCCGCGTTGGAGACGGAGCCGATGTCCTCCCCGGGCGCGCCGATGGCCAGGTCCGGGAAGCCGTCGCCGTTGGTGTCACCGGAGGACATCTCGGCGCCCCACCGGTCGCCGGCCTCGGCTCCGCCGGGGACGCCCGGGGAGTCCTGCGTCCACGTCTGCGCCGGGGTCGGGTCGAGGCCGGAGAGGTCGCCCTTGCCCAGATAGACGGAGGCGGATCCTCCGACGGGCGAGCCGACCCCCGTATCGCCGATGACCAGGTCGTCCTGGCCGTCCTGGTTGAAGTCGCTGGAGACGACCGCGGGACCGCCCTCGAACACGCCGCCGTCTCGCAGCGCCTCGACGCTGGGTGCGCCGTGGAGCACCTGGGTGGCGCCGATGCCCGGCTGGTCGCCGGTGGTCACCCCGGAGATCGCCAGGTCCGCCCAGGCGTCCTCGTTGTAGTTGCCGTGGCTGAGGCTCCGGAGGGTGAAGCCGGTCTCCAGCGGGGTCGCGTCCAGAGCATGGACTCCCTCGTCCGCCGGCTTCAGCCGCTGGGCCGCCGCTCCCGGCGGGGAGGTGAAGAACAGCAGCGTGTCGTTCTCCAGGACGGCAATGCTGTCCCGCGGGTTGGCGTCCGGGTCCGCCGGGTCCGGGGCGAAGTACCGGGCCGCTTCGATCGCCCGCCCGAAGTTCGCGCCGGCCCGCGGCTGGCCGGGGTTCTCCAGCCAGGCGCTGTCGGCCCCATGAAGTCCGCTCGGCGACCCCCAGAAGACGATGGCGCCGCCCGCGTTGAACAACCCGGCCAGGTCCTCGCCGGGGATGCCGACGATCGCGTCGTCGTAGCCGTCGTTGTCCAGGTCGCCGGAGGCCACGGCCTGCCCGAAACCGTCGCCGGCCTCGACACCGCCCGGGACGCCCGAGGTGCTCTGGTGGAGGATGCTCTTCTTGGTGGTGCTGAGACCGCTTGACGAGCTGTACTGCACGGATACGTAGCCGGCGCCCGTGGCTCCGCTCACCGTGGCGCCCGGGGCGCCGATCAGCACGTCGTCGAAGCCGTTTCCGTCGTAGTCGCAATTGCGCTGCTGCCAGCCGATGGACGGAAAGGGCACTGCGGCCTGTGCCGCGGGGGCCGTAAACACGGCACCGCCACCAATGGTGAGGAGTGCCGCGGCCGTGAGAGCCGCGCTTCTGATATGACGCACAGTAGAACCTCCTTGGTCTCCTAGGTTGCCTACGGCGTCCCGCTCAGCCGCGGTGGATTGTGCGTGGGGCGGCGGCGGTACGCGGTCAGTTCCCCGCGAGACGGCGAAGCACAGACCGGTGCAGGTACCCGGGAGTGCCAGGCAACGGCGTGGAATCATGTGCGACCTCCCCCCGTCGGATAGCGCGGTGAGGCCAATGCCCGTATTGCACTCACCTTGAAGACATCCGAGGTTCGTCCAGGGTTGTACGCCTCGCCGGACGGTCGTCCGAAGGAGGGCGGTCTCAGCCCGCGCCACGGAGGCGAAAGGGGTGTCGTCGCTGCCGCCGATGCGGACTGCACCCGTCCTCGTCACCCCGCAGGTCGAGCCGCGCGGCTGAGCGAAAGCGCCGGTATGACGTTCCGCGACCCCCGGAGACGTGCTTCGCCAGTGCTTCGAAAAGATCACCGCGGCGGGTGGCGCCGGGCGAGGCACTCACCGGGACGGCCGCGCACCAGTATGCGCATCCGATGCACACCACGGAGCTTCCGCCAACTTGAAGTCGCAGGTCAAAGGACTGGTGCGACGGCCTTTCGGCGCTCACGCCGGTCGTGGCGGCAGTCTGCGGAGCAGATCGTCCGTCAGCGTGTCGCCGCGGTCGGCTCGAAGAGCATCCAGGCATGGCTGGACACGCTGACGTTCTGTCAGTCTAGCCATCACTTGCGGCCAGCGTTGAAGCGAGTCGTTCGAGTAGGTCGCCAAGCCGCGTCTGCTCGTCTGCGCTGAGCCCGGAGAGGAGCCGCCGCTGGTTGTCCAGGTGGACGGCGATGAGCTCGTCGGTCAGTTCGCTGCCCTCGGCGGTGAGGGTGACGAGGCGTCCGCGCGAATCGCTCTCGGCGACGGATCTGCTGACCAGGCCACGGGCTTCGAGCCGGTCGACCCGCTTGCTGATCGCGCCGGTGGTGACCAGGACGGTGCGGCTGAGCTCGCCTGCGGACAGCGCATAGGGCTCCCCTGAACGCCGGAGCGCCGCCAGCACGTCGAAGTCACCGCCACCCAGACCCGCGGCCTGGAAGGGCGGGCGTAGCCGTTGATCCAGCGCGTCCGTGAGTCGGAAGAGCCGCCCCATGACGAGCATCGGTGCCGCGTCCAGATCGGGGCGCTCGCGTTTCCACTGTTCGACGATGGCGGCGATGGCGTCGGTCTGCATGCCTTCACCATACCTTCCACGGATGATAAATTACCTTCCATGGAAGATGAATCTGTTCCTCGTGCCGCCGTGCCGGTCGTCCTCTACTTCGATGCCACCTGCCCCTTCGCCTGGGTCACTTCCCGCGAGCATCGCGACCTCGAACCCTGGTACCGCGAGTTCAACGACCGGGCGGGCCCGGCCCGGGTGTGCGCGGCCGCCGAAGCCCTCCACGGCAACACCGTCCCGTGCGAGCTCCACACCGCGCTCGGCGGCCGCATCCATGTGGGGCGCAACAAGGACTACGACACGGTCATCACCGAGTCCCTCGACGAACTGGGACTGCCCGCGTCCCTGGCCAAGGCCGCACATACCGACGCGGCCCTGCGCGCCGGCCACCAGGCCGGTCAGGAAGCGGTCGGCCAGGAGGCCGGGACGCCCGTCGTCACCGTGGACGGCGTCGGCTTCTTCGGCCCCGTCCTCACCTCCGTACCGAAAAGCGAGGAAGCGATCCGGCTGTTCCAGGCCACTGGGACCCTGGCCGGGACAGGGGCATTCGCCGAGCTGAAGCGGGGTCGCGGTGCGCTCGACTTCCGCTGAACCCGGGGTTCGCACCCGGCGCAGACTCATCACCGCGAGCCTGGTCAGCTCGATCGGCGACGGCATATACGTGCCGCTGACGATGCTGTTCGTCCACTCGCTCACCGGCCTGTCGCTGACGTCGATCGGCGCGGGCCTGACTGTCGCCGGGCTCTGCGCCCTGTTGTTCATGCCGGTCGCAGGCATCCTCATCGACCGGTTCAGCGGCCGGCAGGTGCTCATCGGCGTGCTCGCGTTGCGCGCGGCCGGTTTCGCCGCCTACCCGTTCGCCGACTCCTATCCCGCATTCCTGGCGATCGCCCTGGTGGTCGCGGTGGGGATGTGGGCCTCATCGCCCAGCCAGCACGCTCTCATCGGCGAGATCGCCCAAGGCCCCGAGCGTGACCGGCTGCTGGCATGGGACCGCAGCCTACGCAACGCCGGCATGGGATTCGGCAGCATGGCGGCGGCGGGCATGCTGGCGTGGAACGGCAGCGCCGGATTCACCGGCGCTGCCGTGGTTCTGGCCACGGTGTTCGCCATCGCCGCTGTGCTGGTGTCCCGGATCCCGGCCGTCCAGGGCGGGGCCAGGGCGCCGGAGGGTCCCCGGGGCGGATACCGGCAGGTGCTCGCCGACCGCCCCTACCTGCTCATCACGACTGCCAACTTCCTGATCGCCTTCGGCTACACCACCCAGGCCATCGCCCTACCGATCTTCCTCACCCGCGACGTCGGCATCCCCGACGCCCTGGCCGGAGCCGTGTTCGCACTCAACACCGCCCTGGTCGCCGCGCTCGGTGTCCCGGTCGCCCGCTTGACCCTGCGCGGGAGGCGCACCCGCACGGCCGCGTCCGGCGCAGTCATCTTCGCGCTCTCCTTCGCCGCCTTCGCGGCCCTTCCCCAACTAACCAGCGGCGCCGGCGCCATCGTCGCCGTCCTGGCGGTCGCGGTGCTCTACACCGCCGGTGAACTCATCCACTCCGCACCGTCGCAGAGCCTGTCGATCCAGGCCGCCCCCGATCACCTGCGGGGACGGTACCTGTCGATCTATCAGCTGTCCTGGTCGGTCTGCCGCACCATCGCGCCCATGCTGCTGGGATTCCTACTCGATGCCGGGCAGTGGCACGTGTGGACAGTTCTGGCACTGATTGTCCTGACCGGCGCCGCGATCCTGCTGCGCGCCGAGCAAGTGCTGCCGGCGCACGTCGTCAGCAGCACTCGGAAAGCCACCGCCACCACTCCAGTCGGATCGCCAGCTCGCTGATCGTGGGCCAGTCCTGCCCGTGGCCCCCCAGGATGTGGGCGGACACCCAAGGTTCGGGGAGGCGTGGTGGCGGAGCCGGTCAGGGTCCGGAGACTGACAGATCTGGAAGGCCAGCGGTTACAGCGGATCGTGCGCCGGGGCAGTACCAGTACGGTGCGGTACCGGCGCGCGATGATGCTGCCGGCCTCAGCCCGGCGGCAACCGAGTGCCGGTGATCGCCCAGCTGGTGCAGGCCGACGAGGACACAGTCCGCGATATGATCCACCGGTTCAACGAGATCGGGCTGGCCTGCCTGGACCCTCAGTGGGCGGGAGGCCGTCCCCGCCAGCTCAGCACTGATGACGAGGACTTCGTCATCCAGACGGCCACCACCCGCCCGGTCAAGCTCGGCCAGCCCTTCACCCGTTGGTCGATCCGTAAACTCGCCGCCTACCTGCGACGTGTCCACGGCCGGTTGATCCGCATCGGCCGCGAGGCCCTGCGCTGCCTTCTCGCTCGCCGCGGGATCACCTTCCAGCGCACCAAGACGTGGAAGGAGTCCACTGACCCCGACCGCGATTCCAAGCTCGACCGGATCGAGCACGTCCTGGACCACTTCCCCGACCGGGTCTTCGCCTTCGATGAGTTCGGACCGCTCGGCATCCGCCCCACCGGCGGGTCCTGCCGGGCGAAGGCGGGCCGGCCCGACCGGGTTCCAGCGACCTACCACCGCACCCACGGGGTCACCTATTTCCACGGCTGCTACTCGGTCGGCGACGACACCCTGTGGGGCGTCAACCGCCGCCACAAGGGCGCCGCCCAGTCCCTGAACGCGCTGAAATCCATCCGGGCAGCACGCCCCGACGGCGCCCCGATCTACGTGATCCTGGACAACCTCTCGGCACACAAGGGCAGCAAGATCCGCAAGTGGGCGCGGAAGAACAAGACCGAGCTGTGCTTCACCCCGACGAACGCCTCCTGGGCGAATCCGATCGAGGCGCACTTCGGGTCGCTGCGGCAGTTCACCCTGGCCAACTCCCACCACCCCAACCACACCGTCCAGACCCGCGAGCTCCAGCGTTACCTGCGTTGGCGCAACGCCAACGCCCACCACCCGACCTGCTGGCCGCCCAACGCCGCGAGCGCGCCCGCATCCGCAGCCAGAAGGGCATCCGCTGAGGAGGACGCCCCCTCGCCGAGGCGGCCTGAGACAACCTGGTGAAGATCGCGGCGCCGTAGGAGGCCTGCTGTCTCGGCGATATCGAGTGGTCCGCAGAGGCCGCCCGACGCTACCGTCCGGCGCATGACTGCTTCTCCCGAGCCCGCGGTAGAGCCGCCGGACAACTTGACCGACCCCCGCGCGCTGGTGCTCGCCTACCTCGACTACTACCGTGCCGCGCTGCTGCGCAAGCTCGACGGCATGTCCGAGGAGGACCTGCGCAGCAGCAGGCTCCCGTCCGGCTGGGCCCCGCTCGCCCTGCTCAAGCACCTCGCGTTCGTGGAACGGCGATGGTTCCGCTGGGGGTTCGCCGCCGAACAAGTGGATCCCATCTGGGGCGATGAAGACCCTGACACACGAAAATGGCAGGTCGGAGCCGAGGAATCGACAGAAGAGATCCGAGCCCTCTTCCTGGACGAGTGCGCACGATCCCGCAAGATCGTGGCGGGCGCCGAACTGCAGCAACCCGCACGCAGCGGTGGCGGCTTCAACCCCCCTGACCACCACCCCGCCCTGATCTGGATCCTGTTCCACATGCTGCAGGAGTACACCCGACACGTCGGCCAGCTCGACGTGGTCCGCGAACTCGCCGACGGTGTCACCGGCGAGTAGCGCAGCACCGGCCGGAACAGACCACGCGCGTACCCCGTCCGGCAAGGTGACCAAGCACGTCCTGCGGACCGAACTGGCAGGCTGAGAGCGTTCCCTGGCACCGGCTGCCCAGCCACCCCGCCCGGCCAGCGGGGCCAGCAGGGCGAACTCCAGGCCCCCTACGGAGACCACACACGGCCGTTGACAGTCATCGCCCACCTCGCCGGTGGGCGGCTTTCGGCATCGCCCGGCATTACCCGGGCCGTCGCCTCAACCACCCGAATGCGGTACGAAGGCTGGTGTGAACGAACAGATTCAGCCCGCGACCGTTCGCGTGTTCATCGCCCTCGCCCCGCCCGACCACGCGAAAGAAGAACTAGCCCGGGAGCTGCGCCCCGCCTATGCCACACACCCGCACATGCGGTGGAACCGCATCGAGGACTGGCACATCACCCTGGCGTTCCTCGGGGAGCTACCGGCCGAGACCGTTCCGCTCCTGCGCCCGCCTCTCGCCAGCCTCGCAGCGGACCACCAACCACTCTGTTTGGCACTGCGCGGCAGCGGAAGCTTCGACGACCGGGTGCTGTGGAGCGGAATCGACGGAGAACTCGATGAGCTGCGCATGCTCGCCGCCGATGTGCGTACCGCGGTCAAGAATTGCGGTGTCGCCTTCGAGGATCGGCCCCTGCGCCCGCATCTGACATTGGCCCGTGCACGCCGAGGAGATCGATCCTCGGTAGTAGAGATCGCCGAAGGGTTCGCCGGATTCACCGGCCGCCGATGGCCTGCCGAACGTCTGCACCTGGTCGGCAGCAACGCCGGCCGTAGCCGTGGACCGATCCACTACCGCGACATCGAGGCTTGGGCCCTCGGCAACGGGAACTGCACTGGATCTTGAACGAACCAACCAGGGTCGGCCGACAGGCAGTACTCGACCCAGCAAGCAATGAAATGGTCGAGTGCGGCGTCGTCGTCTTCGGCTGTGGCAGGGGCAGGGGGGACCACCGTTCCATCACCGCGTCCCAGAGGACTGAGTGTTCGGCGGTCGTTGGTCGTCGTTGACCGTCTGCCAGGCCCCGAACTCCAACGGCATCTCCCGCCACTCACTGCCGGTGCCGAGCCGCCAGATCGCGCGGCGCTCTCGAACTGCTCACGCAGGCACTCCGGTTACGGGCCGCGAGCGGTCGCCAAGGGCTTCGCGCTGCAACCACTGGCTCAATGCCCACGTGATAAAAGTGCGACTTCGCCCGGATTCGTGCGGCCCACGGCTGGCAAGTCCGCGCCATGGCAAGGACTTGCCTCCATCAGGCCTTCACGTCGGTGTTACTGGCCGATAAACCCATGGCATGTTCTCCCCTTCACTATCTTCCGCCTTGCGGCGCAGACGCTGGCAGCTGATCTCGGTCGCCACCGCGGTGCCGCTGCTGGCGTCGGGGCTCGCAGTTCTGCAAGCGCCCGCACAAGCCGCTCCGAGCAAGCCCACCGTTCCCGCCAAGCCCTCGGCGACTCACAAGGTCACCCTGGTCACCGGCGACGTCGTCACGGTCACCACGATGGCCGACGGCAAGCAGACCGCCGACGTCGACCGGCCGGACAGCGCCATCGGCGGCGTAAAGATCCAGGAGATCAAAGGTGACCTGTTCGTCATCCCGGACGAGGCGGAGCCGCTCCTGGGCACGGACAAGCTGGACCGCCGGCTGTTCAACGTCACCGACCTGATCGAGATGGGCTACGACGACGCGAAGTCGGCCGCGGTGCCGCTGATCGCGACGTACACCCACCCGACGTCTCGCTCGGCCGTCGAGCCGACGGCCCCCCGCGGCAGCAAGCTGACCCGCAAGCTCAAGGGCATCCATGGTGCTGTGCTCAGCACCGAGAAGCGACATGCCCACACCTTCTGGACCACCGTCGCGCCGCAGGGCAGCGCGAAGTTGGGCGCAGGTGTGGCGAAGCTGTGGCTCGACGGTCGCGTGAAGGCCAATCTGAAGGAGAGCGTGCCGCTGATCGGCGCGCCCGAGGCCTGGGCGGCCGGGTACACCGGCAGGGGCGTCAAGGTCGCGGTGCTCGACACCGGCATCGACGTCAACCACCCCGACTTCGCCGGCCTGATCGACGGCACGGCCAGCTTCGTGCCGGATGAGGCCGTCACCGACGTCAACGGGCACGGCACGCATGTGGCCGGCACGATCGTCGGTTCGGGGGCCGCCTCCGGAGGCGACAACAAGGGCGTCGCCCCCGGCGCCGACCTGTTCGTCGGCAAGGTGCTCGGCGGCGCGGAGGGCTACGGCCAGGACTCCTGGGTCATGGCCGGCATGCAGTGGGCCGCCGAGTCCGGTGCGGACGTCGTCAACATGAGCCTCGGCGACTCCTACCCGACGGACGGCAGCGACCCGATGTCGCAGACGGTTGACGCCCTGTCCGCGCAGTACGGCACTCTGTTCGTCATCGCCGCCGGCAACGCGGGCCCGGAGAGCATCTCCGCCCCGGGTGCGGCCGCCTCGGCGCTGACCGTGGCCGCCACGGACAAGCAGGACCAGCTCGCGTACTTCTCCAGCACCGGCCCGCTGGCCTACTCCGGCGGCATGAAGCCGGACATCGCGGCGCCCGGCGTGGACATCACCGCGGCCCGCTCGCAGGAGATGACCGACGGTGGTGAGGGCCTGTACCGCACCCTCAGTGGCACCTCGATGGCCACCCCGCACGTGGTCGGCGCGGCGGCGATCCTGGCCCAACAGCACCCGGCCTGGACCGGCGCGCAGCTCAAGGAACACCTGATGAGCACCGCGAAGGGCCTGGCCGACGGGTACTCGCCGTACGAGGTCGGCACCGGCCGTCTCGACGTGGCCGGCGCCGTACGCGCCACGGTCCGCGGCACCGGATCGCTCTTTTTCGGCAGCTACACATGGCCGCACCAGCCCGGCGACATTGCCGTCACGAAGGACCTGACCTTCACCAACACCGGTTCCGCCGACGTCACGCTGAATCTGGCGCTGACCAACGACGGCGGCCCGTTCACGCTGGGAGCCGCCACGGTGACCGTCCCGGCGGGCGGCACCGCCGCCGTCCCGGTGACCGGTGACCCGCAATCCGCCTCGGCCGGCCGGCACGTCGGCTACGTGATAGGCACCGATGCGACCACCGGGAAGCCGGTGACCCGCACCTCCATGGCGCTGCTCAAGGAGGAGGAGCGCTACGACCTGAACATCAAGCTGGTCGGCCGGGACGGCAAACCCGGCGCAGGCTGGGTCACGATCAACCTGGCCGGCGACCTCTGGCCGTGGAATGTCTACGTCGACGGCTCGACCACCATGCGCATGGCACCCGGCCTGTACACCGTCGCGGCGTACCTCGACGTGGCCGGCGAGAAGGCGGACCGATCGGGTCTGGCCGTGCTGGTCGACCCGGAGACCGTGCTCAAGGACGGCTCCGCGGACGTGGTGCTGGACGCGCGCAAGGCACGCCTGCTGCAGACCGAGGCGCCGCAGCGCACCGAGGACCGCCAGCGCAAGGTCGACTTCAACGTCCACTACAAGGGCCTCGACCCGTTCATGGACTACCGAGGCGCGTACGTGCTGCCGCCGACGTACGACGACGTCTACGTCGCGCCGACGGAGCCGATGACGCAGGGCGAGTTCATGCTCATCACCCGCTGGCGCAAGGGCGAGCCGATGCTCAGCCTGAGCACGTTGGGCGGCCGGCTCCGCTTCGACGCCCTTGTGCAGGCGGGTAGTGCCCTGGGCACCGCCACGGACAGGCTGGCCGCTGTCTACGCGGGCAACGGCTCGGCGGCCGACTACAAGAAGGTCAGCGCCAAGGGCAAGTTCGTCGTGATCGAGCGCAGCGACGAAGTCTCGCCGCAGGAGCGCACCGAGGCCGCGGCCGCGGCCGGTGCGAAGGCACTGATCGTGGTCAACGACGGTGTCGGTGCCCTGATGGAGTACGTCGGCGAGTCGAGCATCCCGGTCGCCACCGTGCACCGCGACGCGGGCAGGACCCTTGTCTCGATGGCCAAGGCCGGCATCTTGAAGCTGACCGCGAAGCAGACCGAGTTCACGCCGTTCGTCTACGACCTGACCCGGGACTACCCCGGCCAGGTGCCGGACCGGGCCCTCGTCTACAAGCCGACCCAGGATGACCTCGCCCGGATCAATGCCCGCTACCACTCGGCCACGGACGGCGGGCTGGCGGAGGGCTACCGGTCCGACTTCACTCTCAGCCCTTCGTTCAACTTCCCCGAGCTCGAGTGGCACCCGGGCACCCGCACCGAATGGGTGACCCCGGGTCAGGTCTGGAGGGAGTTCCATGCGCAGGGCGTCGACGGAGACATGCCGTGGGTGATGGTGTCGGGCGACAACACGTATGCCAAGGACAGCACCACCCGTCTGGACTGGTTCGCTCCGGCGACCCGGCCCGGTCAGGGCGAGTCCTTCGGCGTGTACAACTCCCGGTGGCAGAACTACATGACCTGGAACGTGCAGGCGTGGGCCTCCGCCAGCGACAACATGCGGCTGGGCGGCTACCTGCCGTGGGGTGAGACGCCGACCCACCTGCAGGTCTTCCAGGGCGACACGCTGATCCACGACAACCCGTACAGCACGGACATGCAGTGGATCGAGGTGCCGTCGGGCAACCTGCCCTACCGCGCCGTCCTCGACGCGGAGCGGCCTGCTGAGGCCTTCCGGCTGTCGACGCGCACCCACACCGAGTGGACGTTCATGTCCGACACCGTCGACTCGGACTCCTTCGAGCGGTTCTCGGTGCTGAACCTGGACTACAAGCTCGAGTCGGACCTGCACGGCGACGTCAAGGCCAATGCCACCCAGCAGATCGCGCTCAAGCCGGTGTCGATGGACCGCGGCACTGTGCCGGGCACCGTCACCACGGTGAAGCTGGATGTCTCGTACGACGACGGCGCCACCTGGCAAAAAGTGACCCCGACCAAGGGCGCCGCCGGCTACTGGACGGGTTCGTTCAGGACAGCGAAGAAGCCCGGCGGCTTCCTCTCCGTCCGCGCCAGCGCCGGGACGGACAGCGGCTTCAGCGTCAAGAACGAGATCATCCGGGCGTACGGCCTGCGATGAGCCACACCATCGGGCCCCGGGGAGTCGACTCCCCGGGGCCCTTCCCGTCACACCTGCTCCCAGCAGGGACTATTCAGGGTCTGCCGCCATGGCGCATACTCTCTCCGCTGCGGCAATCGGAAGAGAGTCGATCGACGATGCTGGATGTTCTGGGCCTCGAACCCGATGACGAGCGCGTCTACCGGGCGCTACTCGGACGGCCGAACTCCACCGCGATGCTGCTGTCGGATCTGCTTGTCGTATCGCAAGCCGACGTAGACAAGGCCTTGTCCCGCCTGGTCGAGTGGGGACTGGTGATCAGGTCGGCGGATGAGCAGTTCACCGCCGCGCCGCCGGCCATGGCGCTCGGCCCTCTCATCAGCCAGCGCCGAGACGGGCTGCGCATGGCTGAGCAGGCACTGGTGACCCTCGCCGAGGAACACCGGGCGGCGATGACCGGGAGCAGCATCAACGATCTGATCGAGGTCGTCACGGGCGTCGACGCCATCCGTCATCGCTTCCTGCAGGTACAGCAGGCAGCCCGCACGCAGGTCCGCACCTTCATCACCGCACCGTTCCTCGCCGTGCCGCCCGGCGAGAACACGGCCGAACCCGTGGCCATCGGCCGCGGCGTACACTTCCGGGCGGTGCTGGACCGGGCCGTGCTGGCAGAGCCGGGCATCATCACCGATGCGGTCGATTCACTGCGCAACGGCGTGCAACTGCGTGTCGCCGACCAACTGCCGATGAAACTCGTGCTGGCCGACGCCGACCTCGGCCTTGTCCCGCTCGCGGTCACACCAGCCGGAGAGCCCGGCGCCGTGCTGCTGCACCGCAGCGGCCTGTTGGATGCGTTGGACGCGCTGTTCGAGACGGTATGGCGCACCGCCCACCCACTCGAGCTGTCGGGCACCGGCGGAGAAGCCGAAACCACCGTCGAGCTCGGTGCGGAAGGCCCGACCGACCTCGACCGAAAGATCCTCGCGCTACTGCTGGCCGGCCTGACCGACCAGACGGCCGCGACACAGCTTGGTCTTTCACCGCGCACGCTGCACCGACGCCTGCGCCACCTCATGGACATAGCCGGAGTTCGGACCCGGATGCAGCTTGGCGGTTACGCCATCCGACACGGCTGGGCAGAGCCACACTGAAGGTCCTGTGCCGTTCAGAAATGCGACTGCTTCAGACTCGGCACGGACGCTGTTCCGGATGACGCGGCAGCGAGTCCGTGGCCTGCTCCAGAGACCCCGTCGAGCCCCACCCCGGCCGGCTCATCCAAGAGTTCCGGGCCGAACAGCCGGCCTCTGCGATATCCGGCCAGGAAGCGGATGTTCGCCGGCTCCACCGGGTGCGGCTCGCTCCAGACCCCGTACCGCCACCCCCGTGACTCCACGACCACGCGGGTCCAGTCGAAGGTGAAGGCCAACTCAGGCTTCGACACCCGATGGAACAGTCTGACGTCCACAATTACAAGCGCCCCGCTCGGTGAGCAGCAGCCAGTGCTCCAGCCGTAGATCGCGATCTTGCTGTTCAGGGGCGGTGCGAAGACAGGTACGGCCGCCGTCAGAGCCCCTCCCCGCGGCAAAGATCTCAGGCCGACGCAGCCGACGACATCAGCTCCTCCAGCTTGTTGAGACTCTGAGTCCAGCCCTCCTCGTGAAGAGCTTGGCGCTCCTCAGAGGCGAAGTCACCCTGGCTGAAGACCAACTCGGCCCGTGTACCGCCGATATCGCAAAGCAACAGCGTCACCACCGTCTCCCGATCCTCGGGATCGGGATCCTCCCACCGGAAGGTGTAGGACAGGCGTTCCGGGGGGTCGACTTCAACAAATTCCCCCACCAGGCAGAACAGATCGCCCTCCGGAGGCTGCATCGCGATCCGATAGCTACCGCCTGGTCGAAGGTCGCTTTCCACACTTGGGATGGTGAACCCGTCAGGGCCCCACCACTTGGCCAGTTCCTGCGGTTCGGTCAACGCTCGGAATACGACCGAACGCGGTGCGCGGAGGATACGCCGCAGATGCAGCCTCAGCCCGCCATCGTGCGTCATCACGAACCTCCTCCAACCGAAGGCGCCGAGATTGACCACCACGCTTATCCTAAGCATCGCGTCCGTGGACCGCGATCTCGCTGGCCAGGGGCGATGTGAGGACAGGTGCGGCCACAGGTGATCATCGCGTGCTGTGTGGACAAACGAAGATCAAGAGCTGGCTGCAGGCCATAGCGTCGGCCCCGCTCGCTGGCGGGACATGTTCGATGCCCTGATGGGCCGGATCGCGGGCCGTTTCACGCGGACCGAACCCCGACGCCGGGCACGGTCGCTCGTTGTGGGACTGCTGTCCGGCCAGCAGTTGGCAGTCCAGCCACTCGGCCACAGCCGGGTTCTTGTCGAGCGGGGACAGTGCGTATCCAGGCGGCTGCCCTCGTGAATGGGCGCTGCCTGTCCGCGGTCCGATCAGCTCCAGCGGCCGGCCGACACAGGACTGTGCCCCGCATGCTCACGTCAGGTGTTGCGGGGCACGGTGCTGTGTTGCGTCGCGGCCGAGCTGCGGCTTACGTGTCGGCCTTGTCCAAACGCCAGGCAACCATGCCCGTGGCCTCTGGCATCGCCTCGGTGTCGATCCTGACCTTGGCTGCTGAAGCGGTGATGTTCAGGCGATGCGGGACGCCGTCGCAGTTCACGGTCTGGCGGACGGGGTTGTCCAGATCGATGGACAGGGAAATCTCGCCCTTCCCGGCACAGGCGACAGCCAATGTGTACGAGTACCCTCGTGTCAGGACCGGCTCGGTGTGGAATCCGTCGCCAACACGCTCAAGGCCCGCCTCGATAAAGAGCGGCTCATTGTCACCGAGCTCCTCCGTGCCGAGAGCTTCCTGGACCTGCTTACCGAGTCTCTCTTCAACATGGGCAGATGGTTCGGAGGGGTGTGTCCGCTGCTTCGCCGGACTGCTCTCCGACGCGCTCGGCCGTGTTGGCCCACTGGGGGCGCCTGTGCACCCGACAGCGAGAGCAACGGACCATACGGAAACACAACAGAGAGCAAGGCTGCGTCGCCGCGAGGAGCGCGATTGCCGCTTCATGAATGCGTCGACCGGTGTCGCCGGGCGCCCTTCACCTTGCCACAACGGTCGGAAGTGGTTTGGCACTTCGCCCAGTTCGCTTCGTGTCCCCAAGAGCTGTACTGCAGGTGGCCGTACCTCCCTGCGGTGCCACTGACCTCGGTCCCGGTCTTGTCGGCCGGCTCGGAAGGACCCTCTACCACGAGGACGAAGGGCGTGGCCGGTATGAGTACGCACCGCGTCATTTCTTCTCTCACATGGACTCCCCCTGCGATGGTACATAGTTGACTGGTCGGGTCAGTGTGCAACCTATGCAACGTCTGTAATTCCTGGGGTATTTATGGGATTCCCTGAGGAAGGCTTGAGGGTCACGGGCCCGCTGCGGCATGCGTCTTCAGACGTAGCGCGAGTGGGTGGGTGCACCCTGTCCGAGAAGCAGCAGGCTGCGGATGTGGGGCGTGGCGTGGATGGTACGTGGGAGTGGGTATTCACCGCTCTTTTGGGGCCGGCCGATGCCGGCGGGGATCTGGTCCAGGCGCTCCCTGTGGACTCCACGATCGTGCGTTCCACAGCGGCACGCCGCCGGGGCCCGTAAACGGGCCCCGGCCAGAGAGCCGGGCGGCCACGCCGTCGGCCGGTCCCACGGCGGGCCGACGGGAAAGTCCGTCTCGCGGACGACGTCAACTGCCGCCCCCGACCCTCGTCCACGGTGGCGGACAGGCCGGTGGTAGGGCGGTGATCCCTGTCCCCCGTGGGTCAGCGGGGCCGCCGGGTGTGTCGAGTCCGCCGTGGTGGCGGGCCGCCCGCGGAGAAAGGACCGCGGGTTTCTGCGAGGCCGGGCAGCTCCGCGTCGCGGGCGTCTTCTGGTCCGCGTGGGTGATCCCATGTCCGTCGGGCGAGGTCCTTGTCAGCGGATGACGTCGAAGACGTTCTTCTGAATGCCGTTGGCGTAGGCCTCGTGCTCGACGAGCTTCAGCTTCTGGGTGTCCTTGTCCGTGCCGCTGAACAGACGCTTGCCCGCGCCGAGCAGGAGCGGGAAGACGAGCAGGTGGTACCGGTCGATCAGGCCGGCGTCCGACAGGCTCTGGTTGAGGGCGGCGCTGCCGTGGACGATGATCGGGCCGCCCTCGGTCTCCTTCAGCGCGGCGACATCGTCGGTCGAGCGCAGGATCGTGGTCTCGCCCCAGTTCGGAACCAGGTCGTCCTGGGTGAGAGTCGTGGATACGACGTACTTCGGCATCGTCTTGTAGTCGGCGAAGTCCTCCATATCGGGCCACACCGGGCTGAACGCCTCGTAGCTGACCCGGCCCATCAGCATGGCGGTGGCTTCCTTCTGCTCCCGGCCCTTGATGTCGAATGCCTCGGGGAGGAACTCCATGTCCTTGAAGGTCCACCCGGAGTTGCGGTAGCCGGGCTCGCCGCCCGGGGCCTCCACGACACCGTCGAGGGAGACGAAAGCGGTGCTGATCAGAATACGCATCTAGGGTTCCTCGGTGTCTCGTGTCTGGTTCTCGGCAGATTCGGTCGGTGCGCTTCGGCCGCTCGCGCGGCTGTCGCCCACCAACCATGATCTCTGACTGCCGGCCACGCAGAAACTCATCGGTCGCCGCCCGCCCCTCCCGGAAGCAGTGCTGCTTCTTGATCGGGTGGTCGGCATTGCCGGCGGTGGCGGCTGCGATGGGCCGCCGCCCGCAGGCGCGGGTTCAGGTCACGAGGCGCAGCTGATCCTCAGGTCGGCCCAGTAGTCGGCGTGGTCGCTGCCGTTGCCGTCGCCGGCCCTCGTCGCCACCAGGCTCACGAACTGTGACCCGGCCACATCCACGTCGAGCTGCCTGGCGCTGTCCTGCCAGTAGACCTTTTCCCTGTGTCTACGGATTTCTCCCGGTCCTTCCACACCTCGAAGGAGACCGTCGCCCGCTGAGCGGCGACATTGCCCTGGCTGTCGTCGACGCCGACGGCGCGGTGAATTTCGTGCAGCGCCCGGCCGTGTAGAAGGCATGGGTGCCCAGGCCCTTGGCGTTGACGGTGCCGCCGATCCGGAGCGCAGTGCCGTCGCCGGTGTCCTGACCGCCGTTGGTCATGTCGCGTTCCATCGACCCCCAGCCGTTGGTCGACTTCACCCACCGGGTGTCGCTGAGATACGACGCTCCGGCCGGAACGGCCTCGGCGACGGTCACCCTGGTGGTGGACGCGTCGGTGGCGGGGCCCCGTCGAGGGTGTAGCGGGCGGTTGCGGTCAGGTCGTAGGAGCCCGGCTTCAGCCCGGTCGGCGGGGTGATCCGCCAAGTCGTGGCCAGCGGACGCCCGTCGGGTATCTCACTGCTTGGGTGCGGCCGGCAGCCTGTACCGTCCAGCCCTCTGGCGCCGATACCCGTACCGAGGCGTCGCGCAGTGCCGTCGCACCATGGTCGGCAAGTTCGGTGCGTACGACGGCCGGTTCACCGGGGGTGACCAGGAGGCGGCGGCACCTTCGTACAACAGGGGCGTGGTCAGGCCCAGGAAGCGCGCCGGGGTGGTGGTGTGCTGGTGGTGTCGCCCTCGCGGGACGGGCGGACGGTGTAGACGCTCACCCCGTGCCCGGGGACCGCAGACTGGATCGTGCCGTTGCTGCTGACACTGCGGTCTTCAAGGAGGTCGTGCAGCGTGTACGAACCGGCGTCCCGTACTCCGGCGGCCGCCGCGGTGGTGGAGATGGTCGCGGCGTACTCGTTCTCGTTGTAGAGGGCCACGGCGACGGAGCCGTCCGCGAGGGGCTTGGCCAGGACGTACCGGCCGCCGTCCTCCTCGACGACAGTGGAACTGGATGCCGAGCGGGTCCTGGTTGACCGCGATGAGGCCCTGGTTGAGCCGCAGGTCCATCGTGTGCGGGGAGGCGCCGGCCAGACCCTGCCGGGCATGAGGGGCGCAGCCATCATGGCCCACAGGGCGAAGTGGGTGCGGTACTAGGCGTGTGTCATGCCGCCGTTGCCGACCTGGAGCATGTCGGGGCCGTTCCAGCGTCCCGGGCCCGCGTACGGGGCGAGGGCGAGGTTCTTCCTGTTGATCGGGTGTTGCAGTTGTCGTACTTGAGGTAGTCGATGCCCCAGTCCGCGAAGGTCTGGGCGTCCGTCGGCTCATGGCCGAGGCTGCCGGGGTATCCGGCGGAGCCCCCGTGGGCCGAAGAGTCCCCCGCTCCGGCTCCTGGGCGGGGCGAGGGTCCGGGACGGGGGTGTGGCCGGGGGGCGGGGCGGGCTCGGGGCGAAGAGTCCATGCGACCGGGCGGAGAAGTCCATGCCCGGCGCCCGCCCGGTGGGGCACCATCCGTCATGGACATGCCACTCATCTCTTCCAGGAGGCATCTGTGCGGTCGTTGAAATCGCTGAGCGTGATCGTGATCCTCTCGGTCGCCGCCTGCCTGGGGCTCGCCGCCCCGGCCCAGGCTGCCGGCCAGACACCGGGGACGTACACCAACTACAGCTTCCCCTCCGGGACCACTGCCCTGACGGAGGTCACGTTCGGGACCACGGTCGAGGCGGACCCGGGGCGCGGGAACGTCTTCTGGTCCCACCAGTTCGGATTCACCAGTGGTGTCGGCGGATACATCGGCCAGCAGCGCTGGCGGAGCGGCACTGGCATGTTCCTGTTCTCCCTGTGGGACTCCACCGCCGCGAGGCCCGGGTCGCCGGGAACGTACTGCCAGACCTTCCAGGAGACCGGCACCGGCTATACCTGCCGGTTCGAGCAGGCCTTCGCCGCAGGCCACCGCTACACCTTCCGGATCTCACCCGGCAGCGAGGACGGCTGGTACCAGGCCACAATCTCCGACGTCACGGCCGGCACCTCGTTCGTGCTCGGCAGCCTGCAGGTCGGCTCGAGTGCCCGCGTCAATACGGGCGGGATGGTCGACTGGGTGGAGTACTTCGACTGGAACAACAGCGCGGCGGCCTGCGAGGACGAGCCGTACTCGCGGGCCCGATTCGACCTCCCCCGCGGCACGTCGGCCACGGGCACCCCGGTCACCGCCTCGGCCGGCTCGACGTCGACCAGCAGCACCTGCACCACCTACGCCAAGGTCACCACGGTGGCGGGCGGCAGCGTCCACGAGGACGGCATCGGGAACTCCGCCTCCGGCTCCCTCACCGGCATCGGCGGCAAGTGCGCCGACATCCCGGGAGGCAGCAGCGCGGACGGTACGCCGCTCCAGCTGTGGACGTGCAACGGCGGCAACAACCAGAACTGGGTACTCGCCCACGACGGCACCATCCGCGCCCTGTTCACGTGCATGACAGTGAGCGGAGGCGCGGCACAGCTGAGGTCCTGCGACGGCTCCGCCGCGCAACAGTGGGTGCGCAGCGGAAGCACCCTGGTCAACCAGGGCAAGTGTCTGGACGCCAGTGGTGGGAGCGGTGCGAATGGCACGCGGCTGGTCGTCTACACCTGCACGGGTGGCGCCAACCAGGCGTGGAGTACGCCCAGTTGATCCGAGGTACATCGCTCCCCCCGGTCCTGGCGGGCCGGGGGGAGCGTCATATCCCGTGCGGTGCGCCCGCGTGGTGTGTCCCGGGGTTGAGTATCCGCGGTACAGCGGTTAACAATGAGAATGATCATGGTCGGTTTCCTTGATCGCGATTCGGTGAGACACCTGATCAAACCGCCCTTGATCGCGTACGGTCACACTTCAAGAAGTCCCGACGCGCCCTGAGCTGGAGCGATTCTTCTTCCTCGATGACGATGACCGAGACCTGATCGCGCTGCGGCGTGCGGACAGTCACCGCCTCGGGATAGCCCTGCAACTGTGCACGGTGCGCTACGTCGGACGGTTCCTCACCGATGACCCGCTGGCGGTCCCGTGGGAGGTGGTCGACTACCTCGCCGGACAGCTGGGCATCGAGGACGCCTCGGTGGTGAAGCGGTGCACCGAGTGGAAGCCGACGGCGTACGAGCACTCGTGGGAGATCCGGGAGCGGTACGGCTACCACGAGTACGACGATCCGCAGTGGGGGCGGAAGTTCCGGGCCTTCCTGCACGGCCGGGCCTGGACGCACGCGGAGGGGCCGGTGGCGCTGTTCAACCATGCGGTGGCAGCAGTTGGCGATCAACGGGCTCGCCAATGTTCACGAGAAATGACGGAAGCGTCGTCAGGGCATCCCATGCGTTGATGGGTGCTGCGGCAACGCTATGCGTGTTCCCCGGGCGGCGGTCCACACACCTCCGGGTCGAGGTAGGCCGGGCCGGGCATTCCTTTTCGCCGCATGGCGATACCGGTCAGCGCCTCGAAGATGGCGCGGCGGGCGTTCATCGTGGTGGTGTAGCCGGGATCGAGGTGGGGTGCGACCTCGACGATGTCCATGCCAACGACTGGCGTCTCGTGACAGATCCGGCGGATGGCCGGCAGCAGTTCGCGATTGGTCAGGCCGGGCGGTTCCGGCGTGCCGGTGCCTGGCGCGAAGGCCGGGTCAAGCACGTCGATATCCAGCGACACGAACAGGTGCTCGGGTCCGTCGAGTGCCTCCTCGATGGCCTGCTGGAGCACCGCGTCGAATCCGCGTCGGTCGATCTCGGCCATGAAGTGCGTGCGCAGTCCGTGGTGGCGCATCCAGTCGAACAGTTCGGCGTCGGGGGCGATCGCGCTGCGCAGGCCGATCTGGATGAAGTTGTGTCCGGGGACATGTTCGTCTTCGATTAGTCGGCGGATCGGTGTGGCGTGCGAGGCGAGATGCCCGAGCAGGTCGTGGGAGCAGTCCGGGTGCGCATCGAAGTGGATGACCCCGACCTTGCCCGCTCCGTACACGTCGGCCACGGCCGCGGCGTCGGGCCACAGGATCGAGTGGTCTCCACCGAGCACGATCGGGATCGCGCCCGCTCCGGCGATCTCGCGGACCAGCGCGCGGATCGGTTCCATGGAGTTGTCGATGCTGAACGGGTCGACGGCGGCATCGCCGTAGTCGACCACCGTCAGCTCCTCGAACGGCTTGATGCGGGTACTGGGATTGACCAGCATCTGCGGAGTATGGGGCAGGATTCGTTCGTCCGCGCGGATGCCGCGCGGCCCGAAGGCGGCTCCCCGGTGCCCGGCGGACATGTCTACCGGAGCTCCAAGGACCGCCACATCAACGTTGCCGGCGCGCAGGTCGTCGGGGTTGAGGCACAGAGGCAGCCCGAAGAGCGTGGCGATCCCCGGCGTAGGCCGGGACGAACGCGTACCGCTGCAGGTTGATCGACCCCGGCTCGCGCCTCGGGCCGGACGTACGGTCAAGTTCCCACTTCCAGGCATCCGGGGGACCTTGGTGCCATGATGCGTCGCTGGTCGTCACTCATCCGACCTACGGTGAGTGCAGCGACACTCCGGTGCGACAGGCCGCAGCAGTCAGTCATTCGGACTGGATGCCGTCAGGGCAAGGGCACGCGGTGTTGAGGAGGCTTCCCTGCCGAAGGCATCGCACAGGGCTCTCGACGGCAACAGCCCGCCGCCCGTGAAGGTGGCGGACCGTCGAGTGGCTGTGAGGTGTCAGCCGGCCTTGGCGGGTTCATCTTCATGCCGCCGCGGTGGTCGCGCCGGATCGCGGCGTGCAGCTCGACCTTCGACATCTGCGGCATGACCAGGGCCTTTCACCAGGAGCACCCGGATGCGGCCATCTGGAAGCGGTTCGCGGCGCCCATCTGGGCCACGTACCGGTGGACCGTGGTCGGTTCCGACGCCGAAACCGGCCGCGAGCTGGGCATAGGTGTGGCCGGTATGGCATCGCGAACGGAAGGGGCCGATCATGGTCGCTCCAGCGGTGCACGACGGCCTGGCCGTAGGTCATGCGGTCACTGTGCCCGCGGACCTGTCGAAGCGGTGGTGCCGTACCAATGATCGTGTCGGGCCCGGGGCCAGGGGGCGATCCCGGGCCGTCGGGGCGACGATGGGGTGTGTGGAGGATGCGCAGCTGCAGGCCGTTCTTGGTGAGCGGCTGCAAGAGCCGAGGGCCGCCAGTCCGATGGCGCCGGACTTCCACGGGATGTGGTGGTCCGCCGGCTGTGCGGATCGGTGCTCCGGCGCCTGTGCGCCGGCCGGCCCCCAATCCGCTCTTACGGCCGAGATCGCGTCTGAGTTGCTTCGCGGTCGCACCTGTCCCCTCGCCGCAGCTGCGGGACAGTGTCCTGGCGGAGGAGTTGGAGCTGATGCGGCAGGCCATCATCGACGGCGTCATCACCACGAACTACGCTCTGGGCATCCCTGGGACCGACTCCATCCACGGCAACGTCGAGGAACCCGAGAAGCTCGTCCTGACGGGCGAGGGCTGCCAGCGCTTGGATGGGCGCAACGACTACCTCGCGGCCGAACTGCTGACGATCTTCGTCGAGCATTCGGTGATCGTCCTCGGCTACAGCCTGTCCGACCGGAACGGCATCGGCGCCCTCGAAACCATCACCACGTGCCTGGCCAGCAGCAATATCGATCACCTCGCGACCAACCGGCTCATCGTGGTGGAGTGGGACGACGCCCGCACCGAGCCGGAGGTGGCTCCCTCGACCCTCGTCTTCGACCAGATCCTGATCCCCATCACGCTCGTACGGGCCCGCGACTTTCGTCCTGTCTTCAGTGCCCTGGCCGCGTTCGACCGGCCGTTCCCCGCCCCTTTGCTGCGCAGGCTGAGCGATCACGTCTATCGGCTGGTGCTGACTCTGCCCGACCAGCCCTCTTCCCTCGTCGTCACCGGCATCGACAGCACCGAGGCGGCCGGTCTGCGGGTGGTCTTCGGGGTGGGCCGGTTCGACGACCGGGACATCGCCGACCTCGGATTCCGCAGCCTGGTCCGGGCCAACCTCGTCCAGGACATACTCGGCACCGGTGTGATGCCGCTGCGCGATGACGCGGTCTTGGCCTCCGTCCTGCCGCAGCTATCGCGTACCACCCGGTATGTGCGGGTGTGGAAGTACCTGAGGGACGTCGGACGCATCGACGACCTGCGCCCTAGCGACTACTGCACCCGACGGTTCACGCGCCTTGCTTCGGTGCCTAGTAGGCCCTGTGACCTGGAAGTCCTCTTGCGGCGTATGACGGACTGCGGTTCCAGTACTTCGCACGCGACCGCGTTCCACACGTGCGAATGTCTCTACGGCCTCCTTCGCCACGGACCTGGGCAGCCGCAACGCAACACACCGGCTGCCCGAGAGGGGTGGTTGCAGGATGCATGAAGGGATGCCTTTCGAGGAGCTGATCAGCGGAGCCGCCCAGGACGCTGGAGGGTGGCTGGGAGCCCTGCCGGTGGCGCTGGTGGCCACCAGTGGCGACGGGACGATCGTGCGCTGGAACCACACCGCGCAGGAACTGCTCGGCTACACCCCGCCCCAGGTACTGGGGCGGCACATCGCCGATCTGCTCCATCCCGGGGCCGACCGCAGCCTGGGTCGGGCTCTGTGGGAGACAGCCGCCACCGGGCGCGGGGTGATGGGCACTGTCACCGCCTGGCACCGCGACGGACACCCGCTGGAGCTGGAGATCTGGGCCTGCCCTGTCCTCGACCGGCGCCACGGCGCCTCGGCCGTGCTGGTCTTCGCGGCCGACGCCCATGCGACCCGCCGCATCCGAGGGTCGTCGGCGATATGGGACGGGTTGTTCGCCCGCTCACCTGTCGGTATCGCCGTTCTCGACACGCAGCTGCGGTTCCTTCAGGTCAATCCGGCGCTCGAAGCGATGAACGGCCTCACGGAGTCCGCCCACGTGGGCCGGCGCCTGGCCGAGGTGCTGCCCGAGGTGAACGCGGGCGAGATGGAGGAGGCGATGGGCCGGCTCCTGGACACCGGTGAACCCGTCCTCGGCCTGCGCCGGACGGGCCGAACGCCGGCCGACCCGGAGCACGACCGGGTTTGGTCCTGCTCGTACGTGCGCGTGGAAGACCCCGGTGGCCGGCCCATCGGCGTGATTGCCTCCCTGGTCGACATCACCGAGCAGCAGCGCGACCACACCGAGGCCGAGGCGGGCCGCCGCAGGCTGGCCCTGCTCAGCGAGGCCAGCGTCCGCATCGGCGCCAGCCTCGACCTGGAGCGCACCGCCCAGGAGCTGGCCGACCTCGCCGTCCCGCACGTCGCCGACGCCGTCACCGTCGACATCCTGGACACCCTCTCCCGCGGCGACGAACCGGGCATGGGACTCGCCGGGGGCATCGCCCTGCGGCGCCTGGGCAAAGCGCCCCTGACCGGATCCGCCGTAACCCACATCCTCGCCCCCCTCGGCAGAACCCTCACCTTCCCCGCAGCCGCCCCCTACACCCAGGCCCTCGCCGACCGGCAGCCCTTCCTGATCGCCCACCTCGATGAGCGGGCCATCGCCCCCGCCGCTCGCTACTCCGCCAAACCTGCCCAGCTGCTCAAGACTGGCGTGCACTCGTTCATGATGGTTCCGCTCGTCGCCCGGGACGTGGTGCTCGGCGTCGCCACCTTCTACCGAACGCGGCCTGTCGGCCCCTTCGGGCCGGCCGACGCCACCCTCGCCGGCGAGCTCGCCGCCCGGGCAGCCATCAGCATCGACAACGCCCGCCTCTACCAACGCGAACACGAGACCGCGGTCGTCCTCCAGCGCAGCATGCTCCCTCAGCACGTCACCCCGCCCCCCGGCATCGAGATAGCCCACCGCTACCTGCCGGCCAGCGACGTCAACGAAGTCGGCGGCGACTGGTACGACGTCCTCCCCCTCACCGGCGGCAAAGCCGCCCTCCTCATCGGAGACGTCATGGGCCACGGCATCGCCGCCGCCGCGGTCATGGGGCGGCTCTCCGCAACCGTCCGCGCCCTCGCACGCCTCGACATGCCCCCAACAGCACTGCTGCACCATCTGGAAGCCACCCTCGCCGACCTCGTCGAGCCGATGCTCGCCACCTTCCTCTACATCGTCTGCAACCCCGCCACCGGACACTGCTCCATCACCCGCGCCGGACATCCGCCACCGGCCGTGGCAGAGCCCGACGGCACCGTCTATCTGGTCAAGACCCCGCCCGGCGTCCCTCTGGGGGTCGGCGGCATCGACTTCACCACCACCGACATCACCCTGCCCCCCGGCAGCCTCCTCGTCCTCTACACCGACGGCCTGATTGAAGCCCGCAGCCGCGACATCGACGAACGCCTGAACGAGCTCACCCGCCTGCTCACCGAACCCCAACGACCGCTGGACCACCTGTGCGACTCACTGATCACCCACCTGGTACCGGCTTCCGCCGACGACGACATCGCCCTGCTCGCCGCCCGCATCGGGTCTGCCAAACGAACGGTGTAACGCGGGGTGTTGAGGATACTGGCGGGCTGGACCTTGTCGGTGATGGTCGAGATCGTCTGCCGGGAGACGTCGGCGCCATAGACTTCGGCGAGGTGGGCCTGGACCTCGCCGGTCGTCAGGCCCTTCGCGGCGCGGGAGATGACCATCTCGTCCACGCCGGACAGGCGCTTCTGCCGCTTGCGGACAATCTTCGGCTCGAAGGAGCCCTCACGGTCTCTCGGCACGATGATCTCCACCGGTCCGACATCGGTCAGTACCGTCTTGGAGCGGGTCCCGTTGCGGGAGTTGCCACCGTTCTTCCCGGCCGGATCATGCCGGTCGTACCCCAGGTGATCGGTGATCTCGCCTTCCAGCGCGGACTCCAGCAGCCGCTTGGTCAGCTGCTTCAGCAGCCCTCCCTCCCCGGTCAGCTGAAGGCTCCCTCGCTCTGAGCCCGGCTCACCAACTCGTCGACCAGCTGTCGATCCACGGCCAAGGACAGCTGCGGCTCAGCCGTTTCGGCTTCCCTGGGCTCGGTCAGCTCCAGACGGCGATCCGCCTGAACTGCGAGGCCGCCGTCACCCTCTCCCACGCCTTCCTCACCACCGCCCGCCCCGGATCCGCCCTCCCGGTCGGTGTCGTGCTCGGTGACCTTGGTGATCTCCCCGACGGCGCGGACGAGCCCGTGCGCCGCGATGAGCACGAGGCGATCCTTCCGGTTCGGGTGACGCCGGCGGGTGGGGCCCTGCGCGCGTCGCAGATGTAATGGTTGAATGTATTTGACCCATGACCGCACTCTGGCGGACATGGAACGAATTGCAGATGTGCGGCGTGGATCGTGGTGGTGCCCCTCCTGTGGCCTCTCCTCCGAACCCTGCCGGCCGGTATCAGAGCACTTCACGTCCGAGGGAATGGTGCGGTACCTGTGGTGCACCACCAGCGGATGGATCATCACCCGCTCCGACTTTCAGCTGATCCAGGTAAGTGAATAGAGCAGGGAAATCCAGCCCGCGGCGCGTGGGGTTTCGTAACGCCCGAGAAGGTCACATGCAGCAAAACCATTACGGCCGCCTTGGGGCGGTACTGTCCGCCGATTTGATCAATCTCCCCGAGATGAGCGCGGCAAGCATTCAAACCCTGCTCGAGGCACACGGGATCCGTCGAGCGGAGACCGAGGACGCCGACGTCGAAGACTTTCGGCGCTGGCGGGATCAACTGGCGCGAGCGTTTCATCCAGGGGGTCCGGCTGAGCAGTGCTCAGCCGTGAACGACCTGTTGGTAGAGGCCACCATCCGTCCATGGGTGTCCACCCACGACGGTCTCCAGCCCCATCTTCACTTCGTACCGGACTCGGCTGACGTGCTCTCCCGGGTCAAGGCAGTCACCGCCGGTGGCCTCGCCTTCGTCCTGTGCTGGGAAGGGGGAGCAAGGCTGGGGCGATGCATGCGCTCCGAGTGCTCCCGAGCATTTGTGGACACATCCAGGAACGGGCGGCGGCGCTATTGCACAGCACGCTGCGGAAACACCGAAGCAGTGATGCGGCATCGTTCCCGACACTCACGCCCCAAGCCCTGATTCTGCTTGCCGAATGCCACTCTCGAGCACGGCCGGCTGTGCACTCGCCGGCCGGGACTGCGGATCACAGATGGCGTTGCCGGTCACCGAGGACGGAGAGCAGCTGGATTTTGTCGTAGTTGTCAGTGCCCGGGGCGGCGGTGTAGACGAGGAGGATCTGGTCCTGCCCGGGATCGAGGAGGGTTTGGCAATGCAGTTCGAGGGTGCCGAGGTCGGGGTGGGCGAAGCGCTTGGTGTCGGGGCGCCGGACGCCGATCTCGTGTCTGTTCCACAGCGTGGTGAACTCTTCGCTCTCAGCCAGCAGCGTATCGGTGATCTCGCCCGCACGGGAGCCCGGTCCCTGGCGGGTGTAGGCGGCGCGCAGGTCGGAGGTAAAGGCGCGGCTGTGCAGCGGGTGATCGGCCTCGGGGTAGATCCGCCTGGCGTGCGGGTCGGTGAACCAGCGATGGATCAGGCTGCGGGCCAGTCCGGTGTGGCGGGTGTCGTCGCCGACGAGGGCCACGGCCGGCCGGGTCTGGACCAGGGTCTCGTCGAGCGCGGTCAGCACTTGGGCGGGAGTGTCGGCCAGACGGTCCAGGATGCGCATCATGCCGGGGGACACATGGTCGGTGAGGGGGGCGTGACCCGGGGTGTGCTGGCCGGCGATTCGAAACAGGTGGTCGCGCTCGTCCAGCGTCAGGCGCAGGGCGCGGGCGATCGCGGCGAGGATCGGCTCGGAGGGAACAGGGCCGCGCTGCTGCTCGATGCGTGCGTAGTAGTCGGTGGACATACCGGCCAGCAGGGCGACTTCCTCGCGGCGCAGGCCCCGGGAGCGACGCCGCGCCCCGCGTGGCAGGCCGACGTCCTCGGGCTGCATGGCCTCACGGCGGGTGCGCAGGAAGTCGGCGAGCTGGGCGCGGTCCATGATTCGATTCTCTCTCGGCTTTGTGCCGACGGCCGGTGCGGGTCTGCGGGCGGCCGCATATCGAGTTGCGAGGGCCTGGGGAAGGCGCCGGTGCCGACCTTCGCCCTGTCGCCACGTGGCAGGGCCGCGGCGGCGGAGCAGGCGGTACGACGGCCTCCCCATCGACGCCAGAACGCCGGTTTGGCGGCTCAAGCCGTCGCGTCTCTCGGCCATGAGATCGGAGTTGTTCGTGCGCTGGCTGGTCCCATGGCCGAAGGCGCGCCCAGAACTGCCGCACGGGGGAAGGATGCGAGGTGATCGTCATGCCGTCCTCATGCTGGCCTCGCGGGTTGGTCAGAGCAGGGTTCCGCCGGAGGCTTCGATGCGCTGGCCGGTGATCCACCCGGTGCCGGGGGACAGCAGGGCGGCTATCGCGCCGCCGATGTCGTCGGGCTCGCCGACGCGGCCGAGGGCAGTGTTGCCGGCCCAGTGCGCATTGATCTCCTGGTTGTCCCGGACTGCTCCGCCGCCGAAGTCGGTGGCGATCGGACCCGGGGCGACCGTGTTGACACTGATGCCGCGCCCGCCCAGCTCCTTGGCCAGGTACCTGCTGTAGGTGTCGACCGCGCTCTTGACCGCGCCGTACACGCTGAAGCCCTCGCCTACGAACCGGGCCAGGCCAGTGGACAGGTTCACGATGCGCCCACCGTCGGCGAGCAGCGGCAACAGCTCCTGGGTCAGGAAGACGACGCCCTTGAAGTGCACGTTCACCAGCAGGTCGAAAGCCTCGACGGTGGTCTGGCCGACCGGAGTGAACGCCGCCACCCCGGCGTTGTTGACCAGGTGATCGAAGGTCTCACGGCCCCAGGTGGTGGCCAGGGCCTCGCGGAGGTCGGCGGCGAACGTGGGAAAGGCGCCGAACGTCGTGGTGTCCAGCTGCAGGGCGACGGCCTTGCGGCCCAGCGCGGTGACCGCGTCCACGACCGCGGCTGCTTCGGCCTCGTTCGACCGGTAGGTAAGGACGACGTCGGTGCCCGCCTCCGCAAGCTTGAGGGCAGTGGCCCGGCCCAGCCCGCGGTTCCCGCCGGTGATCAGGGCGATCGTCTGCTGGCTCATTCTGGTGCTCCTTGTCGCGCTACATGTGCGCAGGGCCGTTGTGCCACTCACGCAAGCGGAAGAACCGCCGTTCCGAGAATGCGAGGTTTTGAACTGAGGAGGAAGGCACAACTGATCCAGGGACAACCACTCCCCCTTTAGCACCACGGGTCGAGTAGTTCATCGGGAGCTCTGGGTGGTGTGCCCCGCAACACGAGCAGGTGAAGCCGAGATCGTTGGTCATGGCCGGAGCCTGATCAGGCCCGGGTGACCCCCACGTCCGGGCCGCCGGTGGTGGCTTGCCATCACTACGAAACGGGCTTCTCGGTGACTGCTCCGCGAGACGCACATGTTTGCTCATCCCGATACGTGGCCGTGTCGTCGCGGGGCATTGGCCGGCCACTCAGCCACCCCCAAGGCTCGGGGGTCTCCCCATCGCACAAAGGACCGGAATCACCCGGCCATCAAGGTAGCGAGCGCTTGAGTTGGTGGGCTGGGAGCCCACGAGATACATGCGCACTTGGTTGACCAGCGCATCGTGATCAAGCAGCCATTGACAACAGCACTCAGTACTACAGAGGGTGCTTGTTCGGACGACTGGGGTGGGACGTGGAGCAGCAGCAGTACGTGGAGCGGTGTTCGGAGCTTTTCGAGGTGGGTGGTTACGCCGCTGTGAGAACAACGGCGGAGGCGGGACTTGCGGAGTTTGGGCCGGATCCGGTTCTCTTCCGCCGGCTCGGGCTGGCACATGCCGCAGAGGATGAGGACGACCACGACTCCGAGGCCGAGGCCGCCTATCGCAAGGGCCTCGCGCTCGCACAGGACGATCTCGGGCTCTTGGTGTCGTACGTGGAGTTGTGTCTGCGCGCTGATTCCTTCGCCTATCCGGGCCGCTCGCGCCGTGCGGTGGGCTTGCAGGCAAGGATCGAAGAGTTGGCTCCGCCCGGTTCGGCTGAACGCGAGCGCGTCGATGATGCGACGGGCTGGGCCGGACGCGGTTACTGGGACGACCTGAAGACAGGTGCTGTTCAGGGACGGGCTCAGCAGGCAGCCGTCGCGGAACAAAGCGTGCTGGTCACCGACGCGCTGCGGCTGGCCGCCCACGGCGAGCCCGGCGCGCCGGCCGGAGAAGACCTCCAGGCAGCCGAACTGGCGGCGGCCGTCGAGCTCCTCCAGGGGCCCCTGAACGCACCGCTGCGCCTGCTCCTTGCCCATCGGGTCGCAGCGTATGTGCTGACGTTCGTCCTGTCGTTCGGCCTGAACAAGGCACTGGTGTGGGGCGGAGTGTTGGACTTCAGCCTGTGGGGCTGGTTGTTCTGGATTCCACTGTTCGTTGCCGAAGCCAAGCTCCGCCAGGCCAAGCAATTGGGACGGAAGCGCGTCATCGCGCGCATACAGGAGCGCCACCAGGAGATGGATGCCGCCTGACCTTCGGTCCGCCTGCCAGAGCCTGTGAATGCTTCCTGCGACAGCCCCCAACTGCAGCGCTTGACCATACCTAGTGCTGTGACCGGATAGGTTCGCCTGAATGCGCGCAGGCTGTGTTGGAGTTGGGGGGTTCAGTGCTGCGTTCTCGAGCCCAAGTCGCTCGCGTAGCACGGCGCGTCCTGTGTCGGTGACGGTGATGACGCGGGTCGTTGGCTTGCGGGTGAGCCAGCCGTCGTCGAGGGCGTGCTGGAAGAGGGCGGCACCCACGGCGCCTGCCAGGTGCGGGCGCCGTTCCGTCCAGTCGAGGCAGGTGCGGACATGGGCGCGGCGGGAGCTGTGCGCAGGGTGGTCGTCGATGCCGAGCTCGCGCAGCCAGGTCTTGCCCGTCTCGGTGAGCGACGTCCGTAGTCCCAGGTCAGCAAGGCCCGTTCGGTCATCGCCTCGGTGATCGCGACGGCGACTGCGCCCACCAGGTGGTCGTAGCACGTCCGAGCGTGCGCCAGGGTGCGCTGCCGGTGGCCAGGAGGGTTGGAGTGTCGGGCGTACTGGTTGCGCCAGCGCAGATATCGGAGCAACGCCCGTGTCTGGACGGTGTGGTGGGGGTGGCTGGACTTGGCCAGGGTGAACTGCCCTGAAGACGGTCTCCCGTCTGCGCGGAACGAACCTTGGGCTGGTCGACAACGTCGGGAAGGACACAGACAAGCTCACCGCACAACCTGTACGCGCTGGTCGGCAGTGACATCGGGTAGGCGATGCACCGTGCGAGCCGCCAACCGCGAACGGGCCGTCGTTGCGGAGGTCCGAGGACAAGGGCGAGAATGGCCGGAGGAGCCGGGTGGTGTGCCCGGCGAAATGCAACGCCATGCACAGCAGCATGTGTGCGAAGACCGCGTCCACGGAGGCGTCCGGCAGGGGCACCGGGTCGCGCACATCGTGCACCGCAGTGGTGACCCGCTCATCCAGGTCCTGGGCGCGGGCGACCTGTTGCAGCTGCTCAAGGCAGGTTGCGGAAAAGTCGGTGGCGTGGGCAGTGAACCCTTTACGGGCGAAGTACAGGGCGTCGCGGCCGTGCCCGGCACCGAGCTCCAGCACGTCCTTGGCCCCGGCGGCGCGGAACACGTCGGCGGCGTGGACGGTCGGCGCGGAGGGCTGCTCACCGTACATGCCGGGGTGAGTGGTGTACGTGCTCTGCCAGTGCCGCCGTTGCGCGTCCGCCAGGTCCTGCTCACTGTCCGCCACGGTGCCGCGCTCCCCTTCACCGGCCGGTGCCGGACTCACGGTCAGCTCAGAGGAGCTCAAAGAGGCGAACGGCCCGCCGTGCTCCCGCCGCCCGGTGTCAGGACCCGGCATTCATCGGTGGCAGGGCGGCGATGACCCGGTCCAGGCCGGGCACCGGCTTCGAGCCGTCCGTCACCACCTCGTGGCCCTGGTACACGACAGCGGTGGTGAGTCCGTCGAAAATGGGCTGCTCACCGAGGTTGATACGGGGCAGCTTCGCGAAGTCCGCCTCGGCCAGGGCGGCGCGCAGCGAGGCCATCTCCGCGGGCTTCATCCGTCCCTCCCCTTCGGGCTCCCCGTGCGACAGCGTCGAGTACGACCCGTCACCGTTGATGAGCATGCGCTGCTGCCGCCCGTCGATCCCTCCGCTGACCGTCACGGCAATGAGCAACTCATCCGCGACGGTGGGTGCCGGGGATGCGGACGCGGCGGGCGTGGACGCGGGGGCCGACGGTGGGAGTGGCGGCGCCGTGGAGGTGTTGTTGCCCGAGCCAGGACTGCCGCGGGAGGCGCTGGGCGCGCTCCTGGGGGTATCGACGTCCGCGCCGTCGCCGCATCCTGTCAGCAGCAACACGGCACCCACCAGTGCCACTCCCGTCACCGCCCGACCCGTGCTGCGCTTCATGCATCCTCCGACTCTGCCGGTTCCGGACCGGCCCAGTACCTGTATGGCGTGCCTCGGTCAAGCTTCCGGTCTCTGGAGCCCCGTGTCCACGGTCTCGGACGAGACGAACCGAGGCTCCGATGCCGGGACGGAGTGGCGGACAGCACGTTCCACCTGCGTGAGAAGATCGTGGCCGTGGTCGAGACCTGGTCCTTCAGCGAGGGCGCTCCGTCGGTGACAGCCGGGGAGGCCATGGAGGAGTTCGGCAGCAGGATCGCCGCCGGGACACGTGATTCATTGCTGACCAGCTCAACAGGGCGATTCCTCGCTGTCGTAACGAACACCGAGCGAGCGATGGTGATGTTGCTCGACGGCGAAGGCGACCCCGGTGCACACGCGTCGGACCCTGGGGCCGAAGAGGAGCGACGGCTTCATCCTGGAAAACGGGCAGAACTACGCGTACCCCGATGAAGACACCGTGCTCATCGGCGAGGCGTTCCGGATAGTCCGCGGCCTGAAATCCCTCAGCGTTCACCGACCGTTCAGGTCGCCTGGAGGGTGCACCAGGTGCGCCGAAACTATGGTTGGCGCCGTCCAGCGCGGACGTACGGCGCGCGGCGCACAACGCCGTACGTCCTACTCGGGCCCCGTTCGCGTTCTGGGCTCGGAGCGAGGTTGTGGTGCGAGACGGTGGTTTCGGGGGTACGGGGAACCCTCCCCCCGGAGCACAGGGCATTCACGGGGGAATTCGATGATCAGGTACGTCCACCATCAGCTGACGGGTGTGACGACGGCAGTGTGCGCCAGTGCCATGAGTGCGCCGATGGCCTTCGGCGTGCGCGGGGTGCTGCCCGTCGTCAGCGAGACTGTGCAGACGGTCATCCTCATCGTTGTCGGATGCAGCGTGCTCTGTGGGCTGCTCGAGGCGTCCCGGCTCAAGTGGATCAGCGTGGTGCGTGACTTCGATGAAGCGGTGCCGCTGCAGGACCCTGAAACGGTCCTGCCCGCCGAATACGACGTGGGCCGATTCCTTGTCAACTGGGGCTTTCTCCCCGTGCTGCTGGTGCCGGCATTGGTCATGGGACTGGCGGTGAACCCCTGGCTGGCCCTGGCCCCCCTGGGGATCGCCCTGGACTGGCTGATGCGGGCCGGCATCGCAGCACGCTGGGAGAGGAAGAACGCCGCGCTGCTCTGGCGGGAGCACATCCAGAGCAGGCCGTGGGAGCTCTCGTACACTCCGCTCGGGCCTCCACCACCGAATCGAACCGCCACCGACCCACTATCCGGGTGACCAATTCCTGGCCGACTCCGGGCGAACTCGGGCCGTTCGCAAGGCCCTAGTTCTCCGATACGTCCTTGACGAACACGATCCCGTCGATTCCGGCCAGGTGGGCCGGGTCGAGTGGGGAGTAGCCGTACCAGGGGGACACACGGGGGGCGGGCCGCGTGTCGCTGAGGGCGGTGGCCAGTCGGGGGGCGTCGACGAGGTAGCGGCCCTCCGGGATTGCGTACAGGAGTCCTTCGACGGTGTCCGGCGGCGGGGTGTCCACTCCCTGGTGCCGCATTGTGCCGAGGGCCGTGGCCAGGAAGGCGTACTCCTCGCCCAGGTGGGCACTCACGATTGCGCCGGCGCTCCACCACTCCAACGGCAGTCCGCCCATCCGCATCGTGCTCTTGTCCCGCTGGAGATGGGCGTTGTGGGCGTGGACCAGTACCGGGCCCCGTGCGACGACGGCGAGGAGGTTGTCGGCCATCATCTGGTCCCGCAGGCCCACCAGCCGCGTCATGCGGCCCGGTGAGGTGTCGGCCATCCAGAAGTGGTAGCGCAGCAGGCCGGTGGCAGTGCGCCCGTACAGGCGCGCCCGGTCCCAGGCGTCCCGCGAGGTCGCCGTGATCAGGTGCGGGGTCTGCGCGTCGAGCAGCGCCACCAAGTCGTCTGCAAGCAGCCGCAGTTCCCTTGCCTCGGCCGACTGCCCCACGGACTGGGACGGGTCCATCATCGCGGCGGGATTGGACCACCGGTCGTCGGTGCCGAGCAGGCGGTCGAGCGTTTCCGCGGTGCAGGGGAACAGGCCCGCGTCCACCCCGGCCGCGAGGTAGCCGTGGAGTGCGGTGAGGGCCTGCCGGGGGCTCGCGGCGCCGGTGATCTCCAGCGGGCCGTCGACACCGGCGAAGCGGAGCGCCTCGGACGGGAGCCGGTCGTCGTTGTAGGTGCGCATCCAGCGCACGAGCTCGCGGTTGGCCGCGGACGCGCCCCACCCGTGGCTGAATCCGTGCTTCATGACCTCGTCGAGGGTGCCCCTGCCCGAGGTGACGTAGTCGTCCACGACCAGGCCCATCATGCAGTCGCTCTCGATCGCGATCGTCCGGTAGCCCTCCTGCTCGACGAGCTGCCGGAAGAGCTCGTTGCGCAGGTCGAGCAGAGTGTCCTCGCCGTGGGTGGGCTCGCCCAGGGCGAGCAGCCGCGGCCGGGCCGGGAGCAGCCTCATGACGGCGGCGGCCTCGACGGCATGGGCGGTGTCCTTGATGTCAGTAGCCATGCCTTCAACGGTATCGTTGAACGTTCGGTTGAAACTTTCTCGCGATATTGGCGGGCTCATGGGGCAAAACCTTCAAAGCAGTGAGCGGCTCAGGCCGATTGACCTGGCACGCGGGCACGGTCTGTCCACTCAGGCGATCAGGAACTACGAAGAGGCCGGCATCCTGCCGGCTGCCGGGCGCACACCCCACGGCTATCGCACCTATACCCCGCTGCATGCGCGGGCCCTGCGTGCGTTCCTCGCCCTGGTGCCCGGCCACGGCCACCAGACGGCAACGTCGATCATGCGGGCGGTGAACCAGGGCGTGGTCGATGAGGCGTTGCGTCTCATCGATGAGAGCCACGCCCAGCTCCTTGAGGACCGGCGGACGCTCCAAGCCGTGGAGAGCGCCCTCCGCGATCTGGAGCCCACGGCGGCGTACGAGCCCGATGCGGTGTCCGGGCGGGACGCGGTGTCGGGGACCGGCGCGATGTCCGGGACCGGCGGCATGTTCATCGGGCCGCTGGCCGGGAAGCTCGGGCTCCGGTCCGCCACGCTCCGTAAATGGGAGAGCGCCGGGCTGGTGCGCCCGCGCCGTGACCCGCGGACCGGGTACCGCGTCTACGACGAGGCCGATGTGCGGGACGTCCGGCTGGCACACCAACTCAGGCGGGGCGGCTACCTGTTGGAGCAGATCGCCCCACTGATCGCCCAGGTGCGGGCTGCCGGCGGGCTGGAGCCGCTGGAGGCCGCCCTGCGCGACTGGCGTGGCCGGCTGTCCGCCCGCGGGCGCGCGATGGTGGCCGGGGCCGCCGAGCTGGAGGCGTACCTCCGCGAACACGGATGACTCGTCGTCCGCCGGCGGACCGGTCCGCTTTCAGCGGTCAGGCACGCGCAACACGGTGAGACGGGTCGGCTGATGGGTGCGTCGGGCCGAATGCGGTGATGGCCCGGCCGGGGATCTCCTCACCACCGGGGGTCTGCCGAGGCCGATGCAGTTTTTGAGCTCACCCGCTCCCTCGCCGAGGCCGGGTAGCCGATTGCTCCCGGCCCGCCGTAACCGGAACTGCCCACGGCCTTACGCCTGCATCGCCGCCGAGATCCGACGGCGCATCGACACAGGCGAACTGCACCCCGGAGAACGGGTTCCGTCGACCCGTCAGATCGCGCTGCGCTGGGGTGTGGCCATCGCCACGGCCACCAAGGCGCTCAGTGCGCTGCGCCAGGAGGGGCTGGTACGTGCTGTGCCGGGGGTGGGAACGGTGGTCAGTCCGTCGTCCGCACCCGTGCGACCCGTGCGGCCCGTGCGGCCCGTGCGGGCGGCTGCCCGCACCGTCGGGGCGGACGCACCCGACGAAGCCGTGCGCGCGGGCATCGTGCGTGCCGCGATCCGGATCGCCGACGCCGAGGGGCTGACCGCGCTGACCATGAGGCGCATCGCCACCAAGCTGGACGTGGCCACCATGTCGCTCTACCGGCACGTGCAGAACAAGGACGAACTCGTCGCCCTCATGGCCGACGCCGCCTTCGCCGAGGAACCGCTGCCCGAGCCGCGTGAAGGGTGGCGCGCACAGCTCGAGCACTGCGCCCGGACCCAATGGAAGCTCTACCGTGCCCATCCGTGGCTTGCCCGGACCATGAGCCTCAGCAGGCCCGTGCTGGCCCCCAACGGCATGCTGCACATCGACAGGGCACTGCGCGCGCTCGACTTGCTCGGCCTGGACGACAACACCATGCTGCACACGGCCATCACCTTGTTCGGCTACGTTCGCGGCACTGCCGCCGACCTGGAAACAGAGGAGCAGGCCAACCGGGACACCGGCATCAGCGGTGAGGAATGGCTGGAAACCCAGGAAGAGGCGATGAACGCCCTCCTGGCCGGAGGGTCGCTCCCGGCCTTCGCGGCGATCAGGCAGAGGCCCGGCGTCGACATCAGCGTGCAGTCGCTGTTCGAATACGGCCTTGGACGACTGCTCGACGGTGTGGCTCTTCTCATCACGAACAGCCAGGCACCCGGCGGGGCTCCTCCTCGTAAGGCGGTGCGGACGGAGCGCATGCGCAACCTCCACCGGCACGTTCACTCCTGCCCGATGGAGATGAACTTGCTCTCTGGTGTCCAAGCTGAGACTACCGACCCCGACCGACCCGCCCTAAAGGCAACTGGTTTGGTCTGCCGAAGCCCCAGGGCGGCACGTCACCCCGGGGCGACAGGGGGTCAGATCAATATCGAAGGGTGTAGCGGGTCAGGCGGCTGAGGGCCGCTTTCTCGCTGATCCCGAGCGCCTGGGCAATGGTGTGCCATGGAGGTTGGGCGACGGCGTCGACGCTGTACGCGGCGTCGGTGGCCACGCGCTGGGTGAGACGTTCGAGGGCGGCCGCGGCCCGGAGAGCGGCCAGGGGTTCGTCGGCAACCAGCGTGGCGAGGCGTTCCTCGACCTGGTCAAGAAGGGCGGTGAGATCTACGGGGACGGGCACGGTCCGGGACTTCACATCGGTGATGTGGGTGTTCCAGTCGGATTCCGGGCCTGTGGTGTCGAACAGATACGGGCTCCGGCGGTCGACGATCTCCCAGTCGAAGGGGGTATCGGGCGTTCCCGCGCCAGCCGCACGAACACGCCCCGCACAGGTCGGTCGCGGTCGGGGCACCCAGGGTGCCGTCGTAGATCCACCAGTCGGTGCTCTGGTGCATGGACGGCCCGCTCCCGATATCGAAATACACCGGGCCGGGCTCGCTGCCATCGGCCAGCAGCGCCCCAGGGCGGCCTTCGTGCTCGCTGCCGAACTCCTCGGTCTCCCACATCACGGACTCCTCCCCCACCGGCCGGAACCGGTGGCACCTCGAAGGCCCGGCCCGTCGACAGCACACCAGAACGTGCTGCTCCGGCCGGCTCACCCACGACCCTGCCTGAAACAGGCCGGCCCCCGTGGCTCAATACCCGAACCAGTGAACCGGCGACAATCTGATCCACGCCACCCTGCCGGGCCGGCACCGCACCGCCTGGCCCGACCCGCCCAGCGGTGCGCTTGCTGCTCGAACAGCCGCTGCTGGACGCATACTTCTACGAAGGGGACCTGCTGCTTGCGGCCGTCGGAGCCCCGTCCCGGCCTGGACCGCGCCGGCGGTTGCTGGAGGATGACCCGGACAACTCATTCCTGCCTGTCCTCCGCCAGGTCGTGTTTTAGAACCGGGGTCGGTGTCTCGTCCCGTGCCGTGACGATCTGGGTGCAGGGCGAGGGGATCTTGTCCCGCTGTGCACGTCGCCGGGCGGGGCCCCGGCTGCCTCTCGGGCAGTGACCAGGCCCGATTCGTAGGCCGCGATGACCGCCTGGGCTCGGTCGCGGACGGCGAGCTTGTCGAAGATGCTGGTGATGTAGTTCTTGACCGTGGACAGGCTGATGTCCAGGGCGCGGGAGATCTCGGTGTTGTCGAGGCCGGTGGCCATCAGATGCCACACCTCGACCTCGCGGGGGGTGAGTTCGCCCTGGCCGGTGGGAGCCGGCCGCGCACCGTAGGGTGCCCGTACGTAGGTGGAGATCAGCCGGGTGAGCAGGCGCGGCGCGACGGCGGCCTCGCCGGCGTGGACGGTGCGGATCGCCGCGCTCAAGTCCTCCGGGGAGCTGTCCTTGGGCAGGAACCCGTAGGCTCCGGCGCGCAGGGCGCCCACGACGTACTCGTCCATGTCGAAGGTGCTGAGGGCCAGGACCCGGCAGTCGGGCACGGTGGCGGCGAGTTCACCGGTCGCGCCGACACCGTCGAGGACGGGCATCCGGATGTCCATCACCACGACGTCGGGGCGCAGTTGGCGGGCGAGAGTGACGGCCTGCTCGCCGTTCTCGGCCTCTCCCACCACCTCGAAGGACGGGTCGGGGGAGAGGATCAGCGACAGGCCGCGCCGGACCAGCGGCTGGTCGTCCGCGATCAGCACCCTGATCCTCGGCGGCGTCGGCCCGGTCCCGGTCATCGGTGTGCCTCCTCGTGCTGGACGGCCGCCTCGTCCGTGGTCAGCGGCAGGTCGGCCACCACGGCGAATCCCCCGTCGGCCTGCGGGCCGACGGTGAGGGTGCCGCCGTGCAGGGCGACGCGCTCGCGCATGCCGATGAGGCCGTAACCGCCCGAGCCCACCGCCGACGCCTCCTCCTGCGGCGGTGCGCCTCCGCCGTCGTCCCGCACCTCGACGGTGATCCGCTCCTGGTGGTACGTCAGTTGTACGGACGCGCGGGCGGCCCCCGCGTACTTTCGGGTGTTTGTGAGGGCCTCCTGGGCGATCCTGAACACCGTGAGGCCGACGGTCGGCGGCAGTGGACGCTGCGGCCCGCGGACGCTGAACTCGGTCGGCAGTCCGGCAAGGCGGGACTCGGCGACCAGGCGGTCGAGGTCGTCGACGCCGGGCTGGGGCAGCGACGGCGCGGCCTCGGGTTCGTCTCCCGCCCGCAGCACGTCCAGGAGTTGGCGCATCTCGCGCAGTGCAAGCCGCCCGGAGGACTCCAGGGTGACCAGGGCGTCCCGGACCACCTCCGGTTCGGCGAGGTTGGCCCGGGCTCCGCCTGCCATCAGCTGCATGGTGGTGATGTGGTGGGCCACGATGTCGTGCAACTCCCGTGCGATGCGGCGGCGTTCGTCGGCCACCGCACGGTCGGCAAGGAGTCTGCGGTTGGCCGCCACCTCCCGCTGCCAGCGGTTGACCGCCATGGCGGTGCCGACGACGATCAGGGTGGTGAGGGGCGAGGCAACGGCTTCCTGCCAGGGTGGAATCCGGCCGTGGCTCTGGCTCAGCAGCGTCAGCGACACCGTCGCGACGGCCGCGGCCGTCGTCACCCGGCCGGGGCAGGCCCTGGCGACGGAGTACAGGGCGACCACCAGGACGGCACCGAAGTGAGCGGGCAGCGGTACGGTCAGGGCGGCCGTCACATCGAGTGCCAGTACGGCGGCGAGCGCCGCCACCGGGTGGCTGCGCCGGGCGAGCAGCGGCATGGCTGCCAGAGCAACGAGGAAGAATCCGGCCACGCTTACCTCGTGTTGGCCGTCGGGGGCGTTGAAGAACACGTAGCTGAGCAGGTTCATCGCGCAGGCCCCGCCGGTCACGAGTGCGTCGTTACGGGTCCACGGCGGCTCGGCGCTGTCGCTGTGCAGCGGTTCCCGGGCCTTGTCGGGCCCGGTGTGTCGGCTCCTGAGCATGTCTGTTTCCCTCTGTGTCCGACCTCCCGGCCCCCGGGACAGGGTTGCACAGCACCCGCGGGGACGGCGTCGGCGGCTGCAGCTCGCGACCCCTGACCTGGGTCCGGACCCGCATCGGGACCAGGACTCTGGTCC